>CAMDNJ010000007.1 GCA_945902915.1 Crenothrix polyspora
GATGCGTAATATCAACGACTATATAATTAATTTCTATAATAGTCAGCGATTACATTCTACATTGGGATATGTTTCGCCCAATAACTATGAAGCCAATATGGCTATGAAACAACCTATCTCTGTGTCTTAAAAAACTTGACCACTACATACGTCTTTTGCTTAAATTTAAATGCAGACAAAAGGTTCAAGGCGAAGGGTTAAACTTTGTAGGGTGGATAAGCATAGCGCATCCACATAACCCAGAGCATAGGATGTGCCGACATAGGTGGCGCATCAATCGAATCACTCTTTGATGCGCTTCGTTCCTCAGCACATCCTATACTCTGAGCCCAGATAAAAGGCTCAAGGTTAAGGGTTAAATTTTGTAGGGTGGATAAGCATAGCGCATCCACCTAAATACTCATAAAAAGAAAGCGTTATGAGCAACAATCACTGGTGGATGCACTAGCGTTTATCCACCCTACAACATCAGACGACTCTGATTAAGCTCTAGCTGTATTTGCTTTACTATCTAAACACAATCTATCTGAAGGCTTTATGAAAATATTAGTGACAGGAACAGCAGGCTTTATTGGCTCTTATACGGTATTGCGACTTTTGGAAAGTGGTCATGAAGTGATCGGTCTCGATAATATCAATGACTATTACGATGTTAAGCTTAAATATAGTCGTCTTGCAAAAGCAGGCATAGAACAGCAAGAACTGGCTAACTATAAGTTCGTGCAAAGTAAACTTTATGCTAATTACCGCTTTATCCAAATGAATCTGGAGGATAAGCAAGCGATACAAATGCTGTTTGCTAATGAAAAGTTTGATCGGGTTTGTCATTTAGCGGCGCAAGCGGGCGTTCGCTATTCTATTGAAAACCCTTATACCTATATACAAAGTAACATCGATGGCTTTTTAAATATTTTAGAAGCCTGTCGCTGGAATAACATTGAACATTTAGTCTATGCTAGTTCAAGTAGTGTTTATGGTTTGAATGGAAAAGTCCCTTATTCAGAACTAGACCCAGTGGCACATCCTGTCAGTCTTTATGCGGCGACTAAAAAAAGCAATGAGTTAATGGCGCATTCTTACAGCCAACTCTTTGGTCTGCCTTGTACGGGCTTGCGCTTCTTTACTGTTTATGGCCCTTGGGGTAGACCTGATATGTCGCCGTTTTTGTTTGCCGATGCTATTTTAAATGATCGGCCTATCAAGATCTTTAATAACGGCGATATGCTCAGAGACTTCACTTATATTGATGACATCGTTGAAGGTATCGTGCGCTGTATTGATAAAGTACCTGTGCCGAATGCCGAGTGGGATGCTCAAAACCCCGACCCTAGCTCATCTACCAGTCCTTATCGTATTTACAATATAGGGAACTCATCACCGGTTAAGTTGATGGATTTTATTCAGGCCATCGAAGTTGCCTGTGATAAAGTCGCCGTGAAAAACTACTTACCCATGCAGCCGGGAGATGTTTATCAAACCAATGCTGATACTAGTGCTTTACAGAGGGACATGGGTTACAAGCCTAAGACTATTCTTATTGAAGGTATAAAAGCTACGATTGCTTGGTTTAAAGATTATTATCAACATTAGAATGTAGATTTTAAAATCCCCCCCAGCCCCCCTTTTACAAAGGGGGGAGTTGGCCACTCCTTGATTACATTATTTCATGCAATTTCCTACGCGCCGAAACTCTTCGGTAAGCACACTGACTCTGCTATCCCATGAGTTTTGTTGCGCATAACGAATAATCTGTGATGCTTGCCAATCTTTTTCTAGTGCTAGGATTAAAGCAGAAAATAAAGCCTCAGGATCAGCAAAAGGCACAACTATGCCTAGCTCTAGGGAGTTAACCACTTCTTTGTTGCCGCCAACGTCGGTGGTAATAACCGGCAAGCCACAGGCCATCGCCTCTAAAAACACATTAGCCCAGCCTTCATTTGCGGTGGCTAGTACGAATACATCAGCAGCAGACAAGGGCTGCTTTAATTGCTCTGAAGGATAAGCGCCCAAAAATTGGACATGATCTTCTAGCTTTAGCGTCTTAACCTGCTCTTGCAGTCGGCTTTTAATATTGCCTTCTGGACTATCTCCACCCACAATCAAATACAAAAGCTTGGGATATTGCTGTACCAGTGTTGGCAATAAGGCTATGACCCGATGAAAGCCTTTACGATCGACTAATGCACCGACTGAGATCAAGACCTTGGCATCTTCGGCGATATTTAATTCAGCCCTAACAATGTCACGATCTAAGGGAAAAAACTTCAGAAGATCAATACCATTGCCAACAACGCGAATTTTTTCGGACTCAACGCCTAAAGAAACGACATGTTGTTTAAGTGAATCCGATACAGAAAAAATACGGCTAGTGTTTTTTAACGCTGTTAACATTCTTTCTTTACGACCTGGCAATTTAGACAAAGGCACTTCCGTGCCGCGCAAAGTAATAGTGACGGGAACCTTTAGCCAACGACCTAACAAAGTCGCGGCATAACCGTCTGGGTAAGCAAAGTGAGCATCGATGATATTAAATTGTTTTCGAAGTTTAATCAGCGTTGATAAACTGCCCAAAGCCATAAAGAAGCCATCATAAGACTTCAACAATCCTGGAATAGAGAAAAATCGAGGAAAATAAACCTGTATGCCTTGCTGTTCTTCATAGCAACAAGGCTGAGGTCTAAAATGCGGACGCCAATAGCGCAGTAAGCCTTGAAAAGGAAACCACGGCACTGGCGAGACAACTATAATTGGAATTTCTTGGTGTACCCGAAACATTCTCTCCCGAATAAATACACCAGCATTAGGGCGTATTTGACTAGGAAAAAGAGAGGAAAATACTAATATTTTAGGCTTGTTCATGATGTTTTCCTAAAAGCAGTATGAAGTCCTAATTATTAGAGGCACTGAATAAGCCTATTCATAATAACTTTTCAATACCTAAATGTTGGCATATTTGAGTCAATGAATAGGTAGAATTCAAGTCTTCTTCTTTTGATTTGGTAAAGCGTGTATTGTTGGCATCTGCATGACCGGCCATGCTGACATTAACATGCTTGGCGTTGCCACCATGATAGCGGTGCCAATGCATAATACCAAAACCGTGATCACCAGCAGAACCCTTAGGTGAATAGCTATTTTTATAGTTCGGATGGAATTGAAAATTTCGCCACCAACCACAGCCATGATCAAATTGACTTTGACTAGCTGATTTTGTTGTACAGCCTATAACTTCGAAAAAGCGCCTAGATTGTTTTATTTCCCAGAAGCGCAATAAACTTGCTCGGGTTTTATAAGCTGCGGTACTTCCATCTTCTAAACTCTCAAACAATTTGGCGCAGTACTGCATATCCTCAAAACTTAATAACAAATCGGAATGCCAAAAAGCTAACCGCTCTACATACAAGAATACCCACTCAAGTGGAAAGTGCATATACATGTGCGGATACTGAAAACTCTCGTTAAAATCCACATAAACGGAGCCATCCAGTATAGTTGGATGCTTAATGTTGGCATCATTTCCAACTATCGGCGTCCACCCTACAGAAAGTACAAGTTTTTGCTGAATAATAGACCAACGATCATTAACGCACCAGCACAGCCATGGTTTATCTATACCTATAAGAGCAGCTTTCCAGTGTTCCGCAGTTTGTTCAACCTTGACAATATCGTCGCTAGAAAAAAGATTCCAATTGCCGACACCTGCAGTGCTTTCTTTAGTTCTATTAAGCTGCATTACATTCCTTAACTATTATTTTTATAATATATTTCCACATAGAAGCTATTGAATTCGGGTGACCAAGTCATCTTTGTAGCTTATAAAAACCCTAAATCATCAGTTTTTAATAATAGAAAATTAAATATTTAGATCAGTGTTTCCTCGACCTATCCCATAATAATCAATACCCAACCTCTTAAGTAATTTTGGCTGGTATAGATTTCTACCATCAAAAATGACTGCATCTGTTAAGGTATTTTTTATCAGTTCAAAATCAGGACTCCAAAAGTTTTTCCATTCAGTAACCACAATAAGAGCATCAGCGCCCTGCAATGCATCTTCTGCTGTTTCTACTAACGTTAAACCTAGCTTATTGCCATAGATTCTATAAGCCTCTGCCATAGCTTCGGGGTCAAATGCTTTAACAGTAGCACCCGCATTAATGAGGGCTTCAAGTATGACACGGCTTGATGCTTCGCGCATATCATCAGTTCTTGGCTTAAAAGCCAAGCCCCACATAGCAAAGGTTTTACCTTTTACATCACCGTGATAATGCATAAGGATCTTATTAACTAAAACCTGTTTTTGACGAGCATTGACATTTTCTACCGCGTTTAGTAATTCTGCTTTATAGCCCACTTGTTGAGCCGTATATTCTAAAGCCTTAACATCTTTTGGAAAACAAGAGCCTCCATAACCGCAACCTGGATAAATAAAAGAATATCCAATTCGGGTATCAGAACCTATACCGTTTCTAACTTGCTCTATGTCGGCGCCCAATAGTTCAGCTAAATTAGCCAGCTCATTCATAAAGCTTATTTTTGTAGCTAACATGGCATTAGCAGCATATTTAGTCAATTCAGCCGAACGCACATCCATGATAATGACTCGCTCATGACTACGATTAAAGGGTGCATAAAGTGCTTTTAATAGCTCAGCTGTTCTTGGGTTATCGGTGCCAATAATAATGCGATCTGGCTTCATGAAGTCATCTATAGCCGCACCTTCTTTTAAGAATTCTGGATTAGACACCACATCAAAATCTATAGCTTCGCCGCGACTTTCTTGTGCTTTTAAAATGACTGCTCTTACTTTATCTGCTGTACCAACGGGTACCGTCGATTTATTAATGATAATGCGGTAGTCATGCATATTTTCAGCGATGGTATTGGCCACTTCTAAAACATATTGCAAATCGGCACCGCCATCTTCATCTGGCGGGGTACCTACAGCTATAAACTGAAATACACCATGTTTGACGGCTTCCTTAATATCTGTAGTAAATCTTAAACGCCCAGCTTGTTGATTTTCTTTTAGTAGCGCCTCTAATCCATACTCATAAATAGGAATGATACCTTTATTTAAGTCATCTATTTTTTTCTGATTAACATCAATACACAAGACATCATTACCGACTTCTGCTAGACAAACACCTGTTACCAAGCCTACATATCCTGTACCAAATACCGTTACTTTCATGTTTTTTCCTAAGATTTTTCTATCAAACGGGTATAAATATTTTTATAACAACTTACACTACGAGGCCAGTTTCGCTGTTGTTCTACATATAAACGGCCTGCCTTACGCAATACATCCCAGCTTTCTGGTGAATTCAGTAAATTCAACACAGTAGTAACCAAAGCATTTTTATCACCTGCTTTAAATAAACAACCGGTAACACCTTCTTCAATTAACTCTTTATGCCCACCCACATCAGAGGCGATCACTAACCTACCTTGAGCCATAGCTTCCAATGGCTTTAACGGAGTGACTAACTCAGTCAAACGCATAGATAAACGAGGATAGATGAAAATATCTACTTGGTTATAATAATCCTGTACTTTCTCATGACTAATACGGCCGGTAAAAATAACATCATGCTCTAAGCCAAGCTCTTTAACTTTTTCTTTAAGCAATGTTTCTTGTGGTCCACCACCTACCAATAATAATCGGATAGTCGGCTGTTTTTGCAAAATGATCGGCAATGCTTCTAGTAACAAAGACAGACCTTCATAAGCATAAAAGGAACCAATAAATCCCAAGACTATTTTGTCTTGTAAGCCCAGTTCAGTCCTTAAATCTAGATCTGCCGCAACACCATAAGTAAATTGTTCTATATCTACCGCATTAGCGATGACAGTGATCTTTTCAGACACGATGCCTCGAGACATAATATCTGCACGTAAACCTTCACATATTGTAGTAATCGCATTTGCTTGTTTAAAAATGTAAGTCTCTAGCATTTTAGTTAAATAATATCTAAGTCCGCCCTTGCTAGCCGTACCATGATCTACCGCCGCATCTTCCCAAAAAGCTCTACATTCATAAACTAAAGGGATATTATATTTTTTTGCCGCTTTAAGTGCTGCCCATCCATTTAATGAAGGTGAATGGGCATGGAGTATATCGGGCTTATATTGCAAAATAATGTCATTTAATCTTTTGTCCAAACTTTGAACAATAGCCCATTGATTTAAAATTGGCAAATTTGCTAACCAAGCTTTAATTGGTTCTGATCGATGAAATGTAAATCCATCAACTTCTTCAATCTCATTAGTAACAATCTGATGCTTAGCAGAAGTCACATGTAACGTTTCCCAACCTAGTTTTCTCTGTTGGTCTAATATAGCTTTAGTACGAAAAGTATAGCCACTATGTAATGGTATGGAATGATCAAGTATATGTAGTATTTTCATAAAGTGATGAGTGCCGTTTGTTATTAATAGCTAAAAGTTTGTCGTTAACATAATGATTGTAGATATGAAGAGTCATTTAATTAGCCGACAAATTAAATCAATTAATTATTCTCTACAATAACCCATGCTCGGCAAATGAATAAGGCTCTCCATCACCAATGATGAAATGATCTAAGACCCGTATATCAAATAAGGCCAGCGCCTGTTTGAGCTTTTCAGTAATTTGCTTATCAGACTGGCTAGGCTCAGAAATCCCCGAGGGATGATTATGAGCAAATATGACAGCCGCTGCATTATAAGCCAGCGCTTGCTTAACAACTTCTCTGGGATATACGCTAGCGCCATCGATAGTACCTCTAAATAATTCATCCAATTGAATTACCCGATGCTGATTATCAAGAAACAAACAGGCAAATACTTCATAACTATAACCACGTAATTGAGCACTAAGATAGGCTCGAGTAATGTCTGGACTCGTTAAAGCACTGCCTCTTTTAAGAACTTCATTAAAATGACGCTTAGCCATTTCAAGCACCGCTTGTAACTGAGCATATTTAGCACTACCTAGTCCCAAGCCCTTACAGAATTGTTGTTGGTCGGCATCTAATAAAGCCTTTAATGAACCAAAATCAGCGAGTAGCTGTTTAGCTAAATCTACCGCTGTTTTACCAGGCGTTCCTGTTCGTAAAAATATAGCTAATAATTCTGCATCTGTTAAAGCCGATGGCCCTCGCTGTAAAAGTTTTTCTCTAGGCCTGTCTTCAATTAGCCAATCTTTAATAGTCATGGGTTTTCATTAAATCCAAATAGTATTAAACAAAAAAAAAGAGTAAGTTTTGACGTAAACTAATCATCCGTAGCCACATAAAAAAACATATCCTCAGCTATTATATTTATTTATTTATACCTTGATGATTTATATAGGCGGTTTTCAAACCATTTGTTTCTATGAAATACCTAAGTGTCCTGCTTAATAATATATAAAGCCTCTTTTGTTCCTCCAAACTTAAAAAAAACGGTTACTTTGGTATATGATTGATGATAGTTATTATTTAAGTCTATATTTTTGTAATATTCAATAATTGCAAGTGTTGTTTTACATTGCATACCTAATGCTTCTGCTTTGTAAAGAAAAGTGCTATTTGTAGTTATAAAATTTTTTCAAATATCCAACCATCATACCAAGTTGGTATGTCCAGTTCATCGTTTCTCTCATGTAGGCACAGGGGTTTACCAGGCGAATATATAAAACCTGACAAGTCTTTTTGCATAACTGTAAAAACATAAACCTTGGTATGCCGAATATTAATTTTGAATCAAAATCTCTCTCATATAAACCAGCTTTTTTACCAGCACTATAATGCAGTTTTAAAAAGTAACCGCGTTTAATTTTTTCTTCAGGTATCAGATGCAAAATTTCCATTTCAGGCTCATAAACTAAACTGAAATGGTGTTGCAAAAAAAAATGAAACATCAAGCCATCTTCTCCTCCACCTACTCCTTTACCCTTACGGTTATAGCGTATATCAAATCGTAATCCCTGTTGAAATATACGCGTATTGTAAGCAATATTTCCGCTCCAAATTGGAGTGGAGCGGTCGATAATGGTGAATTTATGATCACTGTAATTCACTTCTCCATAAAAAGGCAAAAGATCATCACTTAACCACTTAGGTCTTGTATCTAAAGAGATTGATATTTTACCTCCTACGCAGTCGACTTTATCATCACCTAAAACATTTATTGCGGACTGCAACCAAAGAGATTCTGGGATTTCATCAGCATCAATAAACGCCAAATATCGACTCGTCAAACTTTCCTCGATAGCTCTATTTCTAGCATAAGCAATCCCTTGATTAAATTCGATAACATATCTTATTAAATTGTTATTAGTGATTGTAATACTGTCAATAAATTCTTGGATATTGTCTGTACTGTTATTATTAATTATCAATATTTCAAAAGGAAAATCGCACTTTTGTGCCATTAACTTTTGGAGTAAATTCGGCAAATAATGCACGGCGTTGTAACAACATATCGCGACTGTTATTTGATCTTTAATGGGATACGATGCCATCATTGTTGACTTCTAAAATCACTTATTTTGAATAAATAGCTTAGAATACATTCATTTTTAATGCATCTATCATTCAAAAAAAACACGTTAATAAAAGCCATTGTTTAACCAATCCTTGCTAACAGCCTTGAAGAATAATATTTCAAGGGAAAAAAAATACTGGCATCATTCATACCAAACCTTATTTTTTGTTTAAGCTTCCAATTAGAATCATCACCGTACACTTCAATACGATGCAATACTAAAGGATCCCGCTCAACATTATTAAAACCCGATCGCGTTGAACAGGCTGTTTTAAAGCCTGCATACTGCACAAGATCACGCGTTTTTTCTGTCAATAGCCCATAAGGATATGCAAAATGTTTACACTCCATACTTAACTGATCTTCTATAATTTTCTTTGATTCTACAAGTTCTTTGCTTACGCTGTTATCATCCAACTCAGTCAATTTTGGATGGGAAATAGTGTGTGAACCAAAGTCTATATCATGATTTGCCATGTCCTTAATTTGTGTCCAAGATAACATCTTGCGCTCAGAAAAAGTTGACGCACACATCCATTGATTGGATTTACCTACTAAACCTGTTGCCAAATAAATCACTGCTGGAATCTGGTAACGTTGCAATATAGGAAATGCATTACTGTAATTATCTTCAAAGCCATCATCTAAAGTAATTAAAAATGCTTGGTCAGGTAGTGGCGTTTGAGTACTGAAATATTCTTCAATCGCCTTAATACTAACAGGCTTAAAACCTGCGCATAATAGCATTTGCAGATGTTGTTCAAAGCGTTTTTGACTACAAGCATACTTTACTTCAGCGGCGGTTTTTGGCTCTGAAATCATGTGGTACATTAAAATAACAAAACTATGCATTTCTTTTCCCTTAAGAGATAACAGATATTATTTCTTTTCCAAAAACAAAACCAACTCGCTATATATTGATAGCGGCAATAATGCAGGCAGCAGATATTTAAGGTCACCGAATCTCCAAAAATTATTACTTAATAGAGTTCGAAATAACTTTTGCGCGGAAACAAAATCCCGCTTCCAAAATGCCTCAAAAGCCTGTGTGCGCAATGGGCTATTTATTAATTCATTACGCTTGGATAATGTTAAATGTTGAATAAGCTCAGCATGTTGCTCTGCGAAATCTTTTCTAACGCGCCAAGCATCCAAAACTTGCCGCCATTTGACAGACGATATTTGCCCATGATGATGCCAGCGATAAAAAGCCAACACTTCGGGAACAAGAACTATATATTGAGTAACTGCGGATAATCGTATCCAGAAATCATAATCCATGGCACTAAAGCAGCGCGTCGAAAATCCTTTTAATTCATTAACTATGCTTTTACGTGTAAGTGCGGCATGAATCGGCCACGGACAGCCTTTTAAGAAGGCTTCATGTATATTACCTTGCTCATAAGTTGGCGGCACATACAAAGGGCCGTCTTCACCATTTTCTACGATATTTTGCCAACCGCAATAACTTAAGTCTGAATTAGCCTTGATCAAGGCTAGGTATAACTTTTCTAGACAATCAGGCATCCAGTAATCATCAGCATCAAGAAATGCGATAAAATCACCTTTTGCGTGTTGCAAGGCCAAATTACGTGCAACAAAAGGACCACTATTCTGTTGCTCAAACACAGTTAAAGTAGGATAGACTTTTACAGCCTCGATTAATAATGTAGAACTACTATCAGTTGAACCATCATCAACAATAATCAACTCTAGATTAGAATAAGTTTGCTGGAATACCTTGGCAATAGTTGATTCCAAGAAAGCTTCAGCATTATAACAAGGCATGATGATAGAGATTAAGGGCTTATTCATGAGTTTTGTTCTGGCTTATAAAAAGGCAGTGCTTTTTCAACCACGCGTTGCCAAGTAAATTTTTCAGCAAACTGTCTACACGTTTGGCTATTAAAATTTATATCGCCCTTTAAAAACTTCTGTAACGCATCTTTGATATTTTCGACCGTGGGTTCATCAACAAAAAAACCACTTTCTCTATCACCTATCGCTTCAATTGCACCTGCTTGACGAGTTGCCAAAGAAGGTGTGCCGCAAGCCGCCGCTTCCAGATAAACAATACCAAAACCTTCATGACTATCGGGTAATGTAGACGAAGGTAAAATAAATAAATCAGCTAGCTGCATTGCAGCTATAACATTTTCTGTAGATTGCCGTCCAAGAAACCTAACTTTATTTTCTAAGCCTAGATTTATAACCTGCATTTCTAACTGTGGCTTAAAAGTACCATCACCAATAATGGTATAACGAAAATCGAATTGAGTATTTAATTGGCTAAGCGCTTCAAGGACTCTGTCTACATTTTTTCGTGGTTCTGATAAACGTGAAACAGTTAATAACTGGGTTATAGCATTATTTTTTTTGCCAAGTGATGTAGCCAAAAAAATGTCGCTGACACCGACTTGAGCAACCATGGTTTTACCTACACATTCTGGAAAATATTCCAAAAAAACCTGTTCAGTGTATTGGCTATTAGCCAAAATAGCCTTTACTTTAGGTAAGGCCTCTCGCATGTATTTCAATGTAAATTTTTTACCAAACCATCTATCCAATGGCGTAATTACATTAGCGTATCTCCAAAGTAGATTCCAACTTGCCAATGCAGGTGATCCAGTTAATGGATAAGGATTAAGAAAATCATTGCCATGAATGGAAACCACCACAGGCTTATCGGTTTCTAATACTAACCAACTGTGGGCAGCATTCATGACGTGCCAAGCATCAACTTCATATTGCTTAAAAATATTCCTATCAAGTCGTCGGCAAAACTTTAAAACTGGGCATAAAACAACACCAGGTATAGATAACTCTACATCATGATGAGTATGTACAAATACCGTAACTTCGTACCCATAAGCCACCAAAGCTTTTGCGAACTCAGTAGCATAGATTTCTACGCCGCCAATGTCGGGAGTAAACTCTGAAGTCACAATACCAATATGCATAATTAAATCCTATTATTAATTGACACCAATAAGCCAATCACGGCTGTTTACAATCAGTGTAGAACTAATTACTTGATTACCCTGTGAGTCATACCATATCAAAGTTGGTTCTTTCTTTAACATCCATGAAACAGTGACAGGTTGTTCTGAGGTATTAACCAATAATAGTTCCATATGTTGCTCATAACATAAATTAGCCATAAGCAATTCTGGATTAACTATTAAGGGTATTGATACTTGTTGATTAAAGATTAATGCCTCGCCATTAGTACCTAACAAAGAGGCTGATATACCAAACTTAAGATCATGACATTCAAGCATCGCCTCTACCAACCAATGCCGATACTTTATATCTGGCTTAGCAAGGCATCGATAATAAAGCGCCTCTGACCAAAAACCTACTGAATAGCGTTTATCAGGAGATAAATCTCGGTAACGTTTAATCAGGCCGCTGTTTTGAGTAAAAGCCATTGCCTTATCCAAAATACTTTCATCAAATGCATCTGGAAAAGAGTAAGCATATCTTGCCAAATCCATTAAATTAATGGTTTGATAATCTATCGCCCACGTTCTTAATGACAACTCACGGTCGATATAACCATTGGGCATGACTAAGCGTGGATAGCTCGCTTTTATATCAGGCAGTTTTTTAATTAAAGAATCTGCGGCGAAACGTTTAATAGCACGCACAGGAAATGTAAGCTTACTCGCCTGTTCGGTAGGCAGCATGGTTAAACCGATAGCCCAAAACAAAGGTTTGTATAACCAATCTGCAGCGTTCAGTCCCAACACCGCACGGGTTGACTTTAATGCAGAAACTACTAGGTCTTGATATTGCTTATCGTCTGTTATGCGCCCATAACGGTTAATGGCAATCGTCGTATCCAGATGGGTATTTAATACCAGCATATTCGATACACTTTTACCCAAAGTTTTATTGGCTATCCATTTAAATGGCCCGCTATTCATAGCCTGTACGGATAACTCCAAAGAATCATGTAAAAACCAAATACCACAACCTAATTGATCTGTTGTTTTTGAAAGAAATGCAACTGCTTTCTGTAAGCTAGCTTTAACATGGGGACAGCCAGATCGTTGAAACTCATCCATTAATAAATGCACACCGCTGGTATGCAAGCGGTAATGACATTCAGTGCTATCTGTCCACATACCATGATACCAGCCACCATCATCGGCTTGCCTCTGGATTAATGACAAAACTAATTGTTGTTGAAAATAGCGGTAAATCACTTTGCCGGTCGCTTTTTCTAAGCCGGAGAAAACTGTATAAAGCGCATGAGCTTCGTTTTCTGAAAAGCATTTTTTGTTGTGCGGCCATGAATAGCGTAAATCGTAAACAGAGCCATGTATCAAATGGCGATATAAATCAGCGGATTTATTGATAAAACCATGAGAGCCCCAAAGAAAATAGCCCTGAACTTCTATCGGTAATAAAGAAATTATTTCTTCAGTAGTGAAATCTTCATCAATTTGCCAGATTATGCCATCAGTGACAAAATTCTCTGAGCTGCATATTTGAAATGACAAGCTATTGTTAGCACCCCAGCGAAGACTACAAACTGGAGCCAGTTGCTCACTCAAAATACAGCCATCAATATTGATTTGGCGAAATTCTGGTAACACTGGAAACCATAAGTAAGGTTGGTTTTTAGTCATGGGCATACCCAAATAACCACCTGATTTTATTTCTTGAAACTTATAGGAGTTATCGATTAAAAACTCAACATTAAGATTCTCTTTCAACCGAAGAAAGACACATTTAACCTTGTCAAATTGATCTATAAGTAACTGCCCCCCCACAAATTCACAAACAGACCGCTTTGCCCCTGTAGCTTCAATGCATATAGAGTAATCTGTTGATTCAAAAATAGATGAAAGTGAAATTGAATGCATAAAATTTATTTCAAGTTATAGTCGCATGGATATATAGGTTTAAGTAATACGAAAACTTATGGTTTCACGTTTCTTATTTTTGAAGATATTAAGCTCCATTTTAAGTCCGCGAAGCCCCATGGTTATAGTACTCAAAAGTTTTGGCATTAAGTAGCTTCTGAATATATTCACCTCGATGTATCGAAGGAAATCGCATAAGGGTTTCGCGCTTACCATCCGCCGATGGACTAACATAACGTGGATGCGTTGGGTCACGTTCATCATTTGCTGTGCCGCGAGCTGGCCAGTGTTGGGAATAAAGAGTTAACTTTTCAGTTAAATAACGATTAAATGGATGTATAGGTTCTCGTATTTTAAGACGTAGTAAATTACGCTCTTTAAATACTTTAAAAAAACTACTATATAGGGTTTGTTCAAGATCAAGTCCCTGCATTGGTACTAAAGCCATAAAACAGTTAATAACTTCAGGTGTTGTTCTAATTATAAAAAATTGCGTAGCAAGACTGTCTCTACAAGCTAATTTATATGGAAATCCAGCTTTGAGAGCAATTGCAGAAAGAATTTTTTGAGATTTTAGTTTAAGGCTTGGTCGTTTTAGATATTCAAACGCCAATAAATCCTCATCCCATGCCGAAGTACAAATCATCAATTCCTTATCTCGTTCCATTTCGGCGATCAAGTCGTAAATAACTTGTTCATTCATAATCCATGTATCACCTTCCAAATGAACAATATACTCAGGAGAGAAGGTATCGATCGCCAAGACGATTGACTGGTTCAGAAGATCCAAAGCCCCATGTTGCAGAGATTTTGGTTCACAAGCCAAGAATACGTCTTCTATATGTTTTTGGTAAGCACTGCTTGAGCAAGTATGCACAATCGGAAGAGGTTTTGAATAATTCAATTTAATAATTTCTTGATTTATTCGTGCACAATCGATTCGATTATAGGTAGTCATGCAAATGACTGTTTTTATATTATTTTGTTGCATAGAAATGCCTAACATTTATTTATTAAGATGCAATCGCCAAATCAGCTTTTTATTTAACCAATTTTTTAGTTCGTAAGGTAGTAGATAAGCTGATGTATTAATTTTTGGATAATTCTTTGCCGTTATATCCCAATAATTCTTAGGAGTATCGACTTCTGACACTGATGTGGCATTTGCCAGATTCTTTAACCAAAATGCTTTTTTTGCTAATTCTCTTTTGAAATTGCGACAGGGATAATTTTTTTTTGTAAACTTTCTTAACGCTCTGTAAAAAGGGTTATAAGCAAATTCATGTAAAAGAATTAGCCTGTCCATATGTCTACTACGATAAACTTGACTATCTTTACTATTTATTGAGCTGGCGGATGAAGAGTGAACACGAAATTGAACAAGAGGATCAGGAATATACTTAATACCAGTATTTACGCCTACTCTAATCCAGTATTCCAAATCACAGAGTTGTACCATTGCAGAGTTAAATAGACCAAAGCGCTCAAAAACAGAACGATGGATCAATGTTGAGGTTGGTTCTCCAAAAAAGTTTCGAGAATCAGTCAAGACCGCTTGGCAGATTTGCCGTGGACTAATTAAATCAGTTCCAGAGAATATGTCATCAATATGTGGAATAGCCATATAGGCCTTTTGGATTGTATGGTCGACTTTTGAATCAAAGAAAAAATTGCGATGGCAAAAAATTAATGGTTCGTTATTATTTGCACCAATCATCATAAGTTCCAAACAATCATTTCTAATAATGTCATCCTGAAATACAAATTTAATCCATTCACTGCCTGCTAATTCTATACAGCGGTTCCAGTTACCAACTAACCCAAGATTGTGTTCATTATTAAATAGACGAATACGATCATCTTGAGTTGCATACCGATTTAGTATTTCCCACGTATTATCTGAAGATTGATCATCAACAATAATAACTTCAAAGTTATCGTAGGTTTGATTCAAAACACTATTTAACGTTTCTTCTAAATAACGCTCTCCATTATATGTGGGAATACAAATGCTAACTTTAGACATATTTAATTAGTTTAATTTGTTAATTTTCTTAAAAAAGAAGCAAGCTCGACCTGCCACATTGTCTTCGTTTACTTTTCTTGCCATATTTTTAAAATAGTCGATTTCTTCAGGAGTAAATATTTGATTATCATGATTTAACCAATATGAGTTGGGAGCAGTAAGAGGTATTTCACGCAAGTATTGTTCACTACCATAAAATTCAAGATCAAGTGCATCAGAAATAGATGTATAAAGTTCTAAACCAGCTTCTTTGCCTAATAGCTCTATACTTTTTCGTGAGTGTAGGTAAAGGTGGCGAGGCGCATCCATCTCAACCCATTTAGTTTTATATTTTTGCCAAACATAGGATGAAACTATAGGAATGCGTACGAGAATTACACCATTTGGTGCAAGCAAATTTGAAGCAGATATCAATGTTTTTTGTTGATTTGGAATATGCTCAAGCGAGTGATGCATAGTAATTAGGTCAAATTCGCCATGAATATCATTAATCTCATTTTTAAAGATAGTTATTCCATTGTGAATAACATCATTTTTAATGAAAGGATCCCCACCATAAAGCTTTCGAAATCCCATTATGTTTAGCTTTTCTAACCAGGTGGACCAACTACCACAACCAATATCAAGAAATCTAGCATCAAAATTAATAATCTTTGCATGTTTTAAAATTTGAGACACTGGTAATACTTCGTCAAGACGAAGGCTAGGCATTTCTATGAATTTAGATATTAATTGGTTTATTTTGTATCCTTGATTAAATAAAGCATTTCTAAAGCGCTGTTTAATTAAAAAATCTTTTAGTATTGATCTTTTTGTGGTCTGACAAAGACTTAGTGAATAATACTCTGGGGGATAAAATCGACTTAAATCATTTGGGATGTTACTTATTTGTAAGCAGTCACATGAGTTACATTGGAAATATTCAAATTCCTCGCGTGTGCCAAACATCATTTCGCGTCCAATGAATGTTGGATGTTTATCTTCAGAATTACAAATACGACAGATGTGTCGAGAGGCAGTCATGATATTAGACAACTACCGTTGAAATAATTGCTGTTTCAGTAATATTGATATTTTTTTCCATCCAGTGGGCATTCAATGCGAAAAACCCATCACGAATTGTGATTGGTATATCGCCAACCACCTGAAAATGTTTTAGGCTGTCACCATAAAAAACGTCTCGTGCCGCTTGGCCGGCCGTTATACCAAAGCGTATTGAATAAATGCCAGGTAAAAGTGGCAATCGCTTGACTTTGCAAACAAGCTCATGATCCCCGGCAGGTAGACGATTGATATTGAGCTGTTCTTCGCTGTTATGGGTGGTTAAGTATAAGAAATCTGTGGTATGAAAGCCAAAACCAAAAGTCACGTCCTCTAATTCCTCAAGCACATTTATTTTAAAATGAATTGAACAATTTTCATTATACGAAAGACTATCTACTTTTCGTTTCGCATGATCCATAAAATATAGTTCCACCAGTTCAACTTCGCCACTAGCTATAGTATGAGTCTTGGTGTGATCAATATTAGCTTTTATCTTTTTGTCATTCTGTTCATAGAAACTGTCACAAACAGCTTGAGGTTCACCCTGCATATTAATTCGCCCATGATCAAGTAAAATAACTCGATTACATAAGCGTTGAATCTGTCGAATATTATGACTAACCAATAAAACCGTCTTCCCTTGTCGCTTAATCATATCTTCCATACGATCAAAACACTTACGCTGAAAGGCTAAATCACCCACTGCCAACACTTCATCGACTATCAATATATCGGCATCCAAACTCGTCGCAATCGAAAAGCCTAGCTTAACGGTCATACCTGAGCTATAGCGTTTAACCGGCGTATCAATAAATTGCTCTAACTCTGAGAACTCAATAATCTCATCCATTTTTTGTTGAATGATTTTTTTAGGTATACCTAAAATAGCACCATTCAAATAGATGTTTTCTCGGCCTGTTAATTCTGGATTAACACCTGCACCAACCTCTATCAGTGGCGCTACGCTGCCACGTACAATAACGCTGCCTTTGGTTGGTTTGGATATATTGGCCAAATGTTTAAGTAAAGTACTTTTACCTGCGCCATTATGACCAATGATACCAACCACCTCACCCTGCTCTATGCTAAAACTGATATCATCTAAGGCTTTAAAATTTTCTCTTTTATGAATCGGCTTACCAACCAAACGCCTATAAGAATTGACTACATTTTCTTTAAGACTGCTGATATGTCCTAACTGGTATTCTTTAGTTACATGATTAACTTCAATAATAGGCATAACAGTGTTTAAACGTAAAAGTTAGGTAACAAAGTAAAATGACGCAAAGCTTTAAATAACATCAGCAAACCAATTTTCCGCGCGTTTAAAAAACATATAACTCAAGGGCAATATCACTAACGTTAAAACCAAGCCGGGATATAGCGCTTCAAAATCAGGCGGCAAACCCTTAAGCATGACGCGTTGAAAACTGTCGATAATGCCTGCTAATGGATTTAAGGTATATAGCGTATACAAATTATTAGACCAATGACCTGCCGCCTGCTCTACGATCAGTTTTTGATGGACTAAACTCAAAGGATACATAACCGGTGAGCCATACATTAATAACGATAACACCACGGGCAAAGCCTGTGCCATATCTCTATAATAAACATTAATGGCGGCACCAAAAAAACTAATGCCTAAAGCGACCATCATGGTGTAGAAAATAACCGCAGGAACCCACAAGGCATAAACAGTAGGCATCATCTTATAATAAATCATCATAGCCGTTAAAATAACAAAACTGATGGCCAACTCTACTATTTTTGTCACCATCGCCGTAATGGGAAAAACTTCGCGAGGAAAGTATATTTTTTTAATTAAGGCCGCATTAGAAGTTACACTATTGACACCTTCCGAAGCAGACTCCTGAAAGAACACCCAAGGTAGCAGAGCTGCAAAAGTAAGTATAGGATAGGGAATGTTGCCGGTATCAATTCCCACAAAACTTCTTACCAAAGTAAAAATAAGCATCAACATAATGGGCTTTAATACCGCCCACAAAAAACCTAAATAAGATTGTTTATAACGTAGAACAATATTTTTCCAAACGAGAGCTGCAATCAGTTCTCGGTAGTCATATAAGTTTTTAACAATTTTTATCATGAGTATTTGTATAGTTCAGCATCTAGCATTAAAGAACCGGCGCGAATTTACAGGGATTAACTGTAAATAACTCCTAACTTCAGTCTCTTAAGTCTGTTATAAGTAATTTTTTGCATGAAGCATAACTACAATTAGGCTCTTAGTTATGCTGACTTTTTAATTTGACTCAATAATATCAGCTAATAATCAACCTGTCTTTATTAATTTAAAAAATTAATTATTTATTAATTCATCAATACTACTGAAAACATCAAAAAACATACTCTTAGTCAAACGCTTAGTCTGAATGTTATATCGACTGGTATGATAAGAATCGATCAATATACGTCCACCAGGTAAGGCATGCTGTGCGTTATGAGCAAACTTAGCGGTATTCAGCTTTAAATCATAAGCTTTTAAGACTGCTAGATGAGCAACCGTACCTAACGCCAGAATAACCACGCGCTCTGCCAACGTATTTAACTCTGCTGCCAAAAAAGTATTACATTGAGCTATTTCTGAGCCTATAGGTTTGTTTTGAGGGGGCAAACATTTAACTGCATTGGTAATACGACAACGCTTAAGTATCAAACCATCCGACAAGGACTCAGACTTAGCTTGGTTACTATAACCGAACTCATAAAGCGCTTCATAAAGCAGTAACCCTGCATAATCACCTGTAAAAGGTCGCCCCGTTGCATTTGCCCCATGCATACCTGGGGCTAAACCTACAATGAGTAATTGCGGTTGCTCATCACCAAAAGGGGCAACTGGACGCGCATAATAATCGGGGTAAGTCGCTTTAACCTCAATTAAAAACTGATGCAGCCGCGGACATTGAATACAGTTTTTATCAAATAAAGAAGTTGCCGCCATAACGATATAAGGTTTATTGGTGCTATTTTTAAATGCTAATGAGTCTACCTTTATGTCATTTAAATGTGTAGCTTAAATTTCATGATTGCTATCAATGGCAACCATAAGGCTGGTTAACATAAAACATCTTTAATACGTTATGATAGACACCTTATTCTATCTGCCCTAGCCCCTGTATTTATAATGAAAATAACTCGACTGCTACTTTACTTTTTACTCATCATAACTGTTAATGGCCTCTTATCTTGGTTAAGTAATCTTCCTCAAGACGTTGGTATTGATGTGCCTGATGGCAAAATTAGCAGTGTGTCTTTTGCGCCCTTTCGAGAAGGCCAAAGCCCTCTAAGCAAAGTATATCCCAGCACTGCACAAATCGAGGCTGATTTACATCTGTTAGCAGACCAAACCCATAGCATACGCACTTACGCTAGTTTAGACGGCATGCAAAACGTCCCTGCCCTTGCCCGTAAATACGGACTTACTATGATACAAGGCGCTTGGATAGGCAGTACTGACAAAACCAATCAAGCCGAAATTGCGCAACTCATTAAAGATGCCAATGACTATCCTGATGTTATTAAACGCGTCATAGTCGGCAATGAAGTGCTACTCCGTGGGGAATTAAAACCAGAACAATTATTGGCTTATATACGTCAAGTTAAACAGGCGGTTAAACAACCTGTTTCTTACGCTGATGTTTGGTCTTTTTATTTACGCTACCCAGAAATTGCCAAAGAAGTGGATTTCTTCACTGTACACATTCTGCCCTACTGGGAAGATGAACCCCTAGATATTGCCACTACCGCCGCTCACATTGATAAGAATTATCAACGAATTCGAGTAGCTTATCCTGACAAACCCATATTAATCGGGGAATCTGGCTGGCCCAGTGCAGGTCGGCAAAGGGGTTGGGCCATACCCAGTGTCGTCAACGAAGCCAAATTTGTGCGTTCATTAGTACAACTAGCTAATGACAACCATTTCGACTACAACATTGTAGAAGCCTTTAATCAGCCGTGGAAAAGCAAACTAGAAGGCGTGGTGGGCGCTAATTGGGGTCTATATTCAGCAGACCGTCAGCGTGTATTTCCCTTAACCGGTGCTGTAACAGAAAATCCGCGTTGGCCACAACACACATTCTATGCAGGCTTGATAAGTTTATTGGTCATAGCCTCACAAGCAAAAAATCTAATGTCGCTTACGTCCTTGCGCTTGTTTATGTTTCTGGGCTTTACACAACTACTCAGCGCCTTAGTGGTCAATCAAATCAGTGGTCAATGGTATACCAGTTATAACCTGATAGAACGTCTACATGCGCTATTTATCTGTGGCTTAAGTGTATTATTAGCGGTATTAATACTCCAACACACATTAGCTATGTTACGACATAAAATGAGTGCCAAAACGGGGATCTGGTTACATTATTTAATGCTCGCCTTCGTTGCCATTGCTTTATATCGATCACAAGGACTGGCACTCAGTGGTCGTTACTTGAGTATCCCTTATCCAGTCACTTATATACCGGTTGCTGGCTTACTGGGCTTTAAATTAATTCGTCATTGGGTCAAAGGCCATAACTTATCGCTAGCTCCAGAACTAAATGATTTATTCGGCACACAGTTCCTACCCACTCAATGGCTTAAATCAGCCAGCTTACTCTTAGCAGTAACCGGTGGACTTTCCATTGCCATCGAAACATTTGTAGTTATGCACGGTTCAAACTATGAACAAGCTTATCCCTTTTTAACCGATAGAATTTATCAAGCCTTCATGGAAACCACTCATTACAGTCAACTCATGGGTTGGTCACTATTGATCACAGCAGCCGTGATTCGCTTACCACTAAGAATCTGCGCATATGCGCTGATGTTTATGATACCGGCCATTATAGTGGGTGAAGCAAGTGCTTTCATGACAGGTCATGACTTCATTGAAAGTTATCCGAATGTTACTGAAAGATTGTGGACAGCACTCATTTATACTTTTAGCAATCAACAATTACTGCTTTGGTTTGCTAGCTTATTAGTACTCGCCTTACCCTTATGGCATTATCAACAAAAAAAACAACAAGCAACTATGCATTAATAAGCTGATTAAGATTAATATTTTACCCCCCTACCGATGCTCTAATGAGAGCAATGACAGGCTTAACTTGTCAAAAGATAGGGCGGTTAGCCCCCATATAGAGCTCTCATGTCTCTAACGAGAACTTTTATACGGGTGTTAGAGAGGCTTATATGAGGGCATATAGACTTGTCATTTATCACATGAAAGCTTGGTTACCATAGTGATTGAGCTGTCATGTGAGAAGTTAAAGCTCTATATGGGGGCTAAAAATCGGCAATTAAACTAATTCGGCAACTCAATTAGCTCTACAGTATTGCCATCAAAATCGCGGCAAAACATGGCTTTACGGCCTGATATACTCATCGTGTAAATAATGCCTGCTTTAGTTAAAGCTTCCTGAACGGGTGCTAGGGCTAAGGCATTTAAAGCAATATGTCGATCACGGCCGCCATGAACAGGCCGTCCTGTCGTAGGATCAGGATTTTCCAATTCTAATAAATGAATTTGTTGAGTACCCAGTTGTAACCAAGCTCCCGGAAAACCTAAATCAGGTCTATCAACTTGCTGCAAGCCTAAAATATCACGGTAAAAGCCTAACGAAACTTCTGTGTCGGTTACAATAAAACTAGCGTGATTCAAGGACTGGATATTGCTTGGCATGATTTATTTAATTTAATTTAGAAGGGCTACAAATTATAACGCCTCTGAGCTACGTCAACCAAAGAATCTTAACGTATAGACCTTAGTTGAGTAATAATAGACTTTCAAATATGGTTACCGGCAGCAACATGAGCATCTATAAAATCCAAACTGAAGCCTCACACACTGTACCTGCTGGCATACCTTATATTATCGGCAATGAAGCGGCAGAACGGTTCAGCTATTATGGCATGCGCGCCATTCTTATGATTTATATGACTCAATATTTAGTCAATTCATCAGGTCAGCTTGAGGTCATGTCTGAAAATGAAGCCCAAGGTTATTTTCATTTATTTGTCTCCGCCGTCTATTTTATGCCCATATTCGGTGCTTTATTAGCGGATGGGCTGTTTGGCAAATATCGAACCATCCTATTATTATCGCTGATCTATTGTTTAGGTCACTTTACTCTGGCCTTAGATAATACGCGCATGGGCTTATTGCTAGGACAAAGCCTTATCGCCATAGGCTCTGGCGGCATAAAGCCCTGTGTGTCGGCACAAATAGGCGATCAATTTGGTCCTAACAACCAGCACTTATTGACTACAGTCTATAGCTGGTTTTATATCGCCATTAATGTAGGTGCATTTGCCGCTATGTTGATTATTCCCTGGTTACTCGAGCATTCAGGTCCTGCCATCGCTTTTGCCGTTCCGGGTCTATTAATGTTACTGGCGACCGTATTACTCTGGTTAGGTCGTCATCACTATATCCATAAACCACCGGCCGGCATCCAATTTATTAAAGAGATGTGCAGTCAAGTAGGGCTAAAACGTTTGGCTAAACTCGCTTCCATTTATACCTTCTTTACCGTGTTTTGGGCTTTATTTGATCAAACCGGCTCCTCTTGGATAATACAAGCACAAAAGATGGATCGAATACTGTGGGGTATAGAGCTACTGCCCTCACAAATTCAAGCCGCCAACCCCCTGCTGATTATATTGCTAGTACCGTTATTTACTTATCTAGTCTATCCATGGCTCAATCGCTACTTTGTTTTAACAGCCATAAAAAAAATGCAACTGGGCTTATTTATTACCGTAATCGCTTTTGCTATACCCAGTGTGGTACAAATGCAATTAGATGCCGGTTTAACGCCGTCTATACTCTGGCAAATATTAGCTTATGTGTTATTAACGTCTGCGGAAGTCATGGTTTCTATAACCTGCCTTGAGTTTTCTTATACTCAAGCTCCCGCGACCATGAAGTCGTTTGTGATGGCGTTTTATTTTCTGTCGGTAGCGCTGGGGAATTTATTTACCAGCGCAGTCAATTTCTTGATTCACAATACTGATGGCAGTAGCCAATTGGCTGGCGCTGATTACTATTGGTTTTTTACTGGTTTAATGCTAATAACAGCCGTGTTATTTTTATGGGTGAGTCAACGTTATCAAGAAACAAATCAAGACTAAGTTTTAGATCGTTTTCGCTAATACTCTAGAAATTAGAGACATAAACATATTATTGTAATTTAGTCGCTGCCAATTATAATCATCAGCTCAACTCATTTTTTAGAAGCAAATGAATAACACCCAGTTAAAATGTCTTTCTGTCTTTGCCCTCTTTGCAATTATTGGTTTTGGCCCTGTGTCTCCAGGGTGCTTAATCGGCATGTACGTTGTTAGCATGCGTCCAAGATGGTTTTTACAAGTGGCTGACAAGCTATACAGCAATCGCAGCGCTCCGAACCTTATCGAGAGCAATAACATGCGTATTAAGGCTTTTATAGGCTTATTGATATTATTTGTAATAGATATAGCGCCAGTGCCTGTGACCCCTGTGATTGCTTTTATAATTATTATAAGCAGACCGCAATGGTTTTATCGTGTCATCATTGGAGTTTACAATGATAGGCCTTAGCGGTTATAGTACTCATCTTTGCGCTATCATCATTAGGTAGCAGCGGATCAATATTGCGCTCGTAGCTCAGCTGGATAGAGTAATCGGCTTCGAACCGATCGGTCGGGAGTTCGAATCTCTCCGGGCGCGCCATTTGATTTTCTTGATTCATCAGCCTTCGAGAACGGTAACTGTGTTTATTTTGCGTGACTTGGTTGCCAAACTAGAGCCACAAGCGTAATAACACAAAACCCTGCCCCTGCATAAAAAGTAAAGGCTGGTCCAAACTGATCCCAAAGCAATCCGGCAACGGCGCTGGCAATCAATAGTGCAATGCCGCTCATCAAGTTAAAGAAACCATAAGCCGTACCACGTAAATCGGCAGGCGCACTATCTGCCACCATTCTTGCTAATAAACCTTGCGTAATACCTAGATGTATACCCCATAAGGCAACACCCGCTATTAAAACACTCCAATGATCATGAGTGGCCAAGATCAAATCAGCAGCAATCAGCATCACTAAACCGATTGCCAGCAACTGTCTATGACTCATACGATCAGAAAGCTTTCCGAAGGGATAGGCAGACAGCGCATAAATCAGATTCATAGTCACCATAACCAAAGGCACCAACGCCATCGGTATACCGCCTTGCTGAGCGCGCAGCACTAAGAAAGCCTCACTAAAGCGCGCCAAGGTAAACACTGCGCCTATCGCGACCACCCACCAATAAGTCGCGCCCAAACGTTTAAGATTTGCTTTGTTAATTGGATTTGAACGCTGACTAGGCTCATGGTTTTTGGGCTCACGAACCCCGAACAACAACAGTGCCACCGCCATTAAGCCTGGAATCACCGACACCCAGAATATCGCACGAACATCATTGGACCACAGCAGCATTAAACCCACGGCTAATAAAGGGCCGAGAAAGGCACCAACAGTATCTAAAGATTGCCTCAGCCCAAAGGCCGCTCCACGCAAATGCAGTGGCGCTATGTCTGCAATCAAAGCATCTCGCGGCGCACCACGCACGCCTTTGCCAACGCGATCCAGTAATCTTGCGGTAAGTACGAATCCTAGGCTGGGTGCTATTGCAAACAAGGGTTTAGTCAAAGCGCTCAAGGTATAACCGAACAAGGCCAGAGCTTTGCGTTTACCCAAATAATCACTCAACACACCTGAAAACATCTTAACCATCAGCGCCGTAGATTCTGCAAGCCCTTCTATCATACCGACTGCAAATGCGCTAGCGCCTAATGTGCTGACCATGTACATGGGTAATAGGCTATGAATCATTTCAGAAGAAATATCCATTAGCAGACTCACGAAGCCTAGCATCCATATACTGGTCGGGATTTGGCTTAGAGTGGTTTTAGTATTCATTGTTAATGTTTTTTCAGTGGTGTGGGGTTATTAAATATTTGGATAAAGATGAATATTGGGGTTGTGGGTTGTGGTTTGTGATTGGTGTTTCATGCTTTGTTTCACTTGTAAGGTACAACTGTAGGCCGTAATAAGACCAGCCAAGCCTAGCACTTAGTCGACGCAGAGCTTCACTGCCCACAGCTTTTATGTCAGGTTACGCTATCGCTAACTGACTACGTAATTTTAAAACAGCTAAAGCTGTTTTACTCCAAGATTACTCAGTGACTGTGTGCTGCGACACTAGGATGCAAAGCGCAAGCATGATGAGTCGTACCTTGCTCCACTTGTAAGGTACAGTGCTGTATAGAGAAACGTTCTTTAAGAGTATTCACTAGGGTGTCCATGTAGGCATCACCAGGGTAACCTGCTGGCATAACCAAATGAATTGTCAAGGCACTTTCAGTGGTACTCATACCCCAGACATGTAAATCATGTATGTCGGTCACCCCCTGACATTGACGTAAATAAGTTTCCACTTCCAAAACATCAATGCTTGCAGGAACAGCAAGCAAGGCTAATTGCATGGACTCACGTAACAATCCCCAAGTACTGATAACGATCACCAGCACAATGATCAAACTGATCACTGGATCTAGCCAATACCAACCGGTGTATAGCATGGCTATACCAGCGACTGCCACGCCTAGCGATACTGCGGCATCGGCCGCCATGTGCAAATAAGCGCCACGAATATTTAAATCGGTCTTACTACCTTTGACAAACAGCCATGCCGATAAGCCATTTATGACGATGCCGATACCAGCCACTACCGTGATAGTTAAGCCAGCGACTAAAGGGGGTTGTGAAAAACGATGAATAGCCTCCCATGCTATTGCTCCGCAAGCGACCAATAGGAACATCGCATTAGCCAGTGCGGCCATTATCGAGGTACTACGTAAACCATAGGTATAACGTTCATTTGGTAGTTTACGAGACAGAATTGCCGCTCCCCAAGCCAGCAATAAACCCAAGACATCAGATAAGTTATGTCCAGCATCGGCCATGAGTGCGGTGGAATTGGCCATAAAACCATAACTAAATTCAACAATAACAAAGGCGGTGTTTAAGACGATAGCGCCGGAGAAGGCTAAGCCCTGACTCTTAGGTACACTATGACTATGATGATGTTCGCCATGAGCGTGAGTATGATGTTTGTGATGAGCGGTCATTAGTCTGGTTTAAATTCTAGTGATAGGGATAGGGATACTGCAATTAAGTTAAGGTTTGGAGTAAAACAGGTAGGTCGGGTTAGCGATAGCGTAACCCGACGCAATGGGCTACTTAATCTTTCGCCTTGAGCCTTTCGTCTGAGTTGAATCTGTCCCGCCTTAAGTTGCTAGCCAGCTATTTTACAAAGCAATAGCTAAAGCTATGCACTCCAGTTATGTACAAACCTTAATAATACACTCTAAAGGAATGCTGTATTTGCTCAAACTCATAGCGATAAGGTTCGGCAACCCCGTAATTATTAACCACCACCAAAAGGTCGTGTGAAAAAACCGAGGTGTTATACCAGTTAAAGCTGCCTTCGATAACGATAGAGTCATCAATAATACAATACTTAGAATGAATGGGTGAATAAGGTACGGGGTGATCATCTTGCCCATAAACCAAACCTACAGCTATTCCTGAATTCTTTAATCGTTGCACAGCGGGTAATAAGGCTCGATTAAGTTCATCCTGCATAGACCGTTCTAAGCCTATGCGTCCTTGTCTAGCTAAATGTCCATTGAATAAAATGTGTACATAAACGCCCCGATAATGTGCCTGTATTAAAGCATCAACTACGCTATCATTATAATCCCCTAACAAATCGCCCATTAAAAACAAACATAGCTTAATAGAATGTTTGGCTCTATGGACTTCCGCCAATATAGCATGATGGGGACGATAGTGTTTACCGTTTTGCATCACTTGCCTGCCAAAGGTATAGAGCAGATTAAAGTGACTTAAAGGATCAATACCATAACGTTGATTAACACCACCACGCTGGCTCTGAAATATATTATCCAACAAACGGCAAACACCTTTGGACTGAAAGGTCATACCTGACTCCCAGTTAGCCCACCAACGATCAAAGGTGATATTAAAGGAACCTAAGATGCAGTCTTCATCATTAAAGATGATAAATTTGGTGTGCATATCGGGTTCAACTTCAATCAGATGATGTTGAGGCGTACAAAACACACCGATCAGTTCAAGGTTGGCACATTTTAAACGTGCATAATTGTCGCTGTTGCTCAGGGTCATTTTTCGCCAATCAACGATACACTGAACTAAGACACCCTCTTGACTAGCATGGATCAAATGATTAATAAAATCAGTATCATCTATACAATCGACACTGACTTTAATGGTACAAAGCCGCAGTGGATTTTGCCTACGACTGTGAATAACCTTGTCGATATGGTCGTGAATATAGCGTTTAGGATGGTAGGGATGATATTGCTGACCTTTAGTAAACTTGGGCGTTAGTTTTAAATCATCAATATGGTGATTATACCAATCTGCGTCGCACTGTAACTCCTTAGCATTGAGTTCATAAGTTCTATAACTATTAGCTATAAGCCCTACATCAGTGATCAAGTGATTTTGGTCATGGCCATTCTGGACTTGTAGGCTATCCATAAATACATAATCAAACCCAGAAGCCAGAGAGTGCTCATGCAAATGCACTAGATAAGAAAACTTAACACAGGTAATAGGGCCGAAATGATTAGAGAACGGTAAGATATAAAAGTCTCGAGTTTTGCGCTTATGCCTATCCCATTGAATATCATAAGCATCGGTATCAATCAGATAAGTTTCACAACTGCCCTGCTCTCGATAAACTTTAAGAACCACTTTGATGTTAGCCTGCACACCATAACTCACATCAAAGTCTATTTTCCCCCAGCGGATATCAAACGTATCATTGAAATCATTTACTCTTTGAAAATAGCCGCCTAAATGCCCATGTACAGGTTTGGCATAATGTTCTGCGCTGGACATTTGATCTCTTATCATGGCTAGCTTATTTAGGTTCAAAACTCATTAGATAACCACAATGATCTGAGACTCTGCCATAATCATCATCGGTAAATAACACTCGCCCAGAGTTAATTTTTAGCTTACTGGTTTTATTCATAAAAATATAATCAATACGATAATCTTCTGCATGAGAGTTGCTCCAGTAAGCGTCATTCACCTTGAATATTTTTGCAAAGGCGCGTTGATCTTGTAAGGCTAAAAATTGATCTTCATATTGTTCGGCATTAACGACTAACTGATAGCCTTCCGATCCGCTGGCGACATTAAAATCTCCACAGAGTAAGGTAGCGGATACCGATTGATCTTGAAGCTCATTGGCCCAGGAACTCAGCTTTTTAAATTGCTGGGCAAAGCCATCTTCCCACCAACTTAAATGCGCTGAAAACACATTAATGGTACCCATAGTAGGCACCTTAATTTGCGCCATGATGACTTTTCGAGCATGAATACTGTAGATGCTATCGCTATCAGAAACATATCGAGCGGATTGATTGTACAAAGGATGTCGACTTAAAATAGCCACGCCTTCGCGATATTTATCAAAACCTAAATGCGACCAATCACTATAAAGATGAAAGGCGTGTTTAAGTCTAGTATTAATGATATTAGCTGAATGAGTTGTCCAATCACCTAAGCCTTCATTCCAAAGCTCTGCGACTTCTTGAAAGCAAACGATATCCACGCCTAAGTCATCAATAGCTTTGGCTATTTGAGTAAATTTTTCATCTTGCTGAGTTTCTTGATAACAATGTAAATTTAAAATCATCAACTTTAACGGCTCATGACTGAGTTTATAATTATGGTCGTCATTGTTATCCCATAACACCCCATCAGCCGTGTCATAGGATATTGAATACTCCACACGATAAGTATCCTTGATTTTAAGCACGCCCTGCCAAATCTGCGAGCCATATTGATTGGGGTTTCTAGCATTACTCTGCGCATGTTCATGCCAATAGTGGCGATTAAAATGACAGGGGGTTTTATGGCTAGTCAGCCAGTTATCAGTCGTCCAATGTATATTAACGGCTTTCGCTTGCAGGGTTTGATTAATAGAGACCGTTATAGGCAGGCGTTGTTGCCCCGTTTTCAATTTAGATTCAAAATTTAGCTGTTGTAAGTTCTGACTAGCCGTTAATTGAATACCTGAATCAGCTTGACTCGCATAATTATTACCCGATAGATTATCCCAATAATCTTGATCTAAGCATTGGTAGTGTAAGGCAAAGTTGATATTTCCAGGCAAAGTACTCTGCCCTGCTGCTTTAATGATGATCTTTGCTGTCCAGCATTCGTCATCTGCGTTCAGTGGATGCTGATAGCTAGCTGATAGAACCTGCCATTCACCTTGTTCACCTGCCCACAATACCTCAACTTTTTTGTCATGAC
The DNA here is from genome assembly GCA_945902915.1 of Crenothrix polyspora. GTDB lineage: Bacteria > Pseudomonadota > Gammaproteobacteria > Methylococcales > Methylomonadaceae > Methylobacter_C. Next base: position 29,869 of record CAMDNJ010000007.1, read on the forward strand.
TTAAGTTTGCCACTCGCATAACAAAGCATAACTCTTGTTGAGGGATGCTTTTCTTTCTGGTGATGATGTTTTCTACATACAGCAGTTGAATTTCATGCATCCGTTGACCTCGAAATGAACATACATACAGTCAGTTGGAGTGCAATAGCTTCAGCTATTGCACTCTAAAACAGCTAAAGCTGTTTTACTCCAAACTACATAACACGCCTCTAATAATCATGTTACAAATTATTGTATAAAGCTAAATACTCTGCAGCAGAGCGTTGCCAAGAAAAGTCTTTGCTCATGGCATTGACTTGCATTTTCTTCCAAGCACTAGGAATACTATATAAAATCAAAGTTCGTTTAATGGCTTCTAATAAAGCCCCAGCACTAGCTTCATTAAAAACAACTCCACTAGCCGTGCCTAGCTCTAGGGTTTCAGGCAAAGTATCGGTGACTGTATCAGCCAAACCGCCAGTTTTTCTAACGATAGGAATCGTACCATAGCGTTGGCTGTACATTTGATTCAAACCACAGGGTTCAAATTTAGAGGGCATTAAGAAAATATCTGCACCCGCTTCAATCACATGAGCTATAGCTTCACTATAGCCAATTTTAATCGCTATTTTGTCAGGATACAGATCAGCCAAGACTTGTAATTGCATTTCAAAAGCCTTATCGCCATTACCTAATAACACAAATTGTAAATTCATGGTCATCATTTCAGGTAGACATTCGACTAACAAATCTATGCCTTTTTGTTCGACTAGCCGACCTATCAATGAAAACAAGGGTATTTTTTCATTAACGGGCAAAGCAAAGTGCTGCTGCAGGTCTGCTTTATTAAGTTGTTTATTACTAAGTGTTGCAGCAGTATAAGTCTGAGGGATATAAGGATCGATTTCAGGATCCCATTGCTCTACATCTATGCCATTAATAATGCCGCCCAACGTGCCTTTACGAGCAGCCAGCAAGCCTTCAAGCCCATAACCAAACTCTGTTGTCTGAATTTCTAATGCATAACTAGGACTCACAGTAGTAATGTAATCAGCATAGACTAAACCACCTTTAATAAAAGATAGCATGTCATAAAACTCTAAACCAGCGATATGCCACAAGGGTCCGGGTATATTTAAATCATAAACGGCCACCTTAGGAAACAAGCCCTGATATGCCATATTGTGTATGGTAAAGACCGTCTTGGGACGTTCATGCTCTAAAGATAATAAAGCAGGGACTAAGCCTGTTTGCCAATCATTACAATGCACGATATCCGGCTTCCAATCTAAGTAAGCTCTATCCATCGCTACTTCCACGGCAATCTTACAAAACAAACCGAAGCGTTCGGCATTATTAGACCAAGGTTCGCCCAATTCATCCACATAAGGATTACCCGGCAAATTAAAATAACTCGGATAATCGACCAGAAATACCGTGACCTGTGTGCCAGGAAGTCGAGTTTCCAGAATATTAACATTCCGATTATCAACCCTTACGGTACAAAGAAATCGCACTTCTTCAGTGATTTTCAATGCCTGATATCTAGGCAAAATCAGTTTGATATCTTGAGACAATTCAGACAAGGCTATAGGTAAACTACCACAGACATCAGCAAGCCCACCCGTCTTAATGAGCGGGTAAACTTCACTGCTTACAAAAAGAATTTTTTTCATCAGATTCTATGTTTTAGTTAGTAAAAACAGGCTAAAGGCAAAGGGCAAAAACATCACACTTAACCTTTCGCCTTTAGCCCTTAGCCTTTCTTATACCTTTAAAATTAAAGCGCCCAAGGGTGGCAGATTAAGGCTAATAGAATGTGGTAAATTCATCCATGGTGTAGGCTCTGAAACCACTACACCATTGCCGGTATTGCTCCCACTATAATAATGAGAATCGGAGTTGAAAATTTCGGCGTAGGCTCCTGCCTCAGGAACGCCTAAGCGATAATTCATTCTAGGCACTGGCGTAAAATTAAGAATAATAATTAACTCTTCGAAGGCACTTTTACGTCGATAACTGATAATAGATTGTTCAATATCATGGCAGTCTATCCATTCAAAGCCTTGATGATCAAAGTCATGAGTAAATAAAGCCGGATGCATTCTATAAAGTTGATTTAAATCCTTCACCAAGGTTTGTGTACCTTTATGATGCGGGTAATCCAGCACATACCAATCTAAATCTTTATTCGCATTCCATTCGGTACCTTGACCAAATTCACAACCCATAAATAACAGCTTTTTGCCCGGATAAGTATACATAAACGTATACAATAAACGCAGATTAGCAAATCGTTGCCACTCATCACCCGGCATTTTATTCAATAATGAACCTTTACCATGCACCACTTCATCATGTGAAAAAGGTAAAGCGAAGTTCTCAGTAAACGCATAGAGCATACCGAAGGTCAGGCTATCATGATGATATTTACGATGTATAGGCTCTTCACTCATGTAAGACAGCACATCATGCATCCAACCCATGTTCCACTTCATCGAGAAACCTAAGCCGCCTGTCCAAGTCGGACGCGTTACTTGTGGCCATGAGGTAGATTCTTCGGCCATCATCACCGTACCGGGATGTAAATCATGCGTGACCGCATTAAGCTCTCTAAAAAAGTCTATAGCTTCCAAGTTTTCATTGCCACCATATTGATTAGGAACCCAATCATGATCTTCACGAGAATAATCCAAATACAACATAGAAGCGACAGCATCGACTCTTAAGCCATCTAAATGAAACTCTTCCAACCAAAAGTTAGCACTGGCTAATAAAAAGTTTTTAACTTCATTGCGCCCATAATTGTAGATTAAGGTACCCCAATCACGATGCTCTCCTTTACGGGGATCTTCATGTTCATATAAAGCGCTACCGTCAAAGCGCGCCAAGGCAAAGGCATCTTTAGGGAAATGGGCAGGTACCCAATCGAGAATAACGCCTATGTTATTTTGATGGCAGCTATCAACAAAATAGCGAAAATCATCGGGGGAACCATGACGACTCGTCGGCGCAAAATAACCCGTAGTTTGATAACCCCAAGAACCATCAAACGGATGCTCGGTAATCGGCAATAACTCAATATGTGTAAAACCCATTTGCTTAACGTAATCTACCAAATCAACCGCTAGTTCACGATAAGTCAGGAAATTACCTTGATGATCGCGTTTCCAAGAGCCTAGATGTACTTCATAAATAGCCATAGGCTGATGCAGCCAATCATGTTTAGTTCTTGCAGTTAACCAGGGCTGATCTTGCCAGGTATATGTATCGGGCTTAACCACAATAGAAGAGGTATTAGGCCTAAACTCAAACTGTTGACCATAAGGATCGGTTTTAAGTAAGATTTCATTACTAAAACGGTTTAAAATTTCAAACTTATAATAACAACCTTCTTTTAAACCTGGGATGAAAATTTCCCATATACCGCTACCACCCAAACTACGCATTGGGTTACAGCGGCCATCCCATTGATTAAAATCGCCAACCACACTAACACGACCAGCGCTAGGTGCCCAAACTGTAAACAAGACGCCCGCTATATCGTCGACACTGTGTAGATGTGCGCCTAACTTTTGATAGACATGCCAATGTTTACCTTCGGCGAATAAATATTGATCAAATTCAGGTAATTGGGTGCCAAAATCATAGGCATCATAGGTTTCATGACGATAGCCGCTTTTATCTAGCCAAACCAACTGATAATGAGCAGGTAGTGTTTCTGCCTGAACGAGGGTTTGAAAAAAATCACTCTCTGGTATTCTATCTAACTCTAAGCCATTGTGACTAAAACTGACTGATTCAGCATAAGGCAGATAAATAGTAATCTGTATGAGTTCTTTCTTAGCATGACGCCCCAACACAGAAAAAGGGTCATGGTGTTTAGCTTCCATGATTTTTAACATGTCATTAGTTAGTAGCTTATTATTGACTGTTTTAATCATAGGTATCTCTATCTTTGTCGACGTAATCACTGTTTTTGTCTTGGTTTTAGGTTCTACAACCTCAGTTGCTGTTGTAACGGAGCTTATAAGCTCGACAGTTTTAGCTTTAGCTACAGGTTTAGGTTTTACAATTTTTGGACTAGCAGCTTTAACTTTAGTTAAGGCAGGCTTAGCTGCTTTAACTTTGGTCGCTTTAGCTTCAGGTTTAGGCGTACTCGCTACCGGTTTTTCGGTTAGCAACTCAGTCACTTCAGAATCAAGTATGTTATTAGAATCCTTTATCACTTTGAATGGCCTCGGTGTAGTAGTAGAATAAAAGTCTAGTAAATCTTACCAAATAACTAAGCGTTATAATATCTATATCAACATGGGATAAAAAATGTCAGAGTCTAATCATCTTAAACAGGAACAAAACATCGGTCATTTAACCCGTAATACCATTGCCTTAATATTGGCAGGGGGGCGCGGCTCAAGACTCGTCAATATGACCGACTGGCGCGCCAAACCTGCCGTACCCTTTGGCGGTAAATTTAGAATCATAGACTTTCCTTTATCCAATTGTGTCAATTCAGGTATCCGTAAAATAGGTATTTTAACGCAATATAAATCTGACTCATTAATACGTCACATCCAGCAAGGCTGGGGCTTTTTACGTGGCGAATTTGGTGAATATGTAGATTTATTGCCGGCTCAACAACGTCACGGTGAAGATTCTTGGTACAAAGGCACGGCTGATGCTATCTATCAAAACATTGATATATTGCGTACCCGTAAGCCTAAACATATTTTAATTCTAGCTGGCGATCATATTTACAAAATGGATTATGGCGCAATGCTTGCCGATCACATCGAAAAAAATGCTGACCTGACTATTGGCTGCTTAGAGGTATCCTTAGAAGAAGCCTCCGCCTTTGGGGTGATGGATGTTGATGTAAATCGCAGGGTTAAAGCCTTTGTCGAAAAGCCCGAACATCCACCAGTGATGCCAGGCAGAACCGATACGGCCCTAGCGTCTATGGGTATTTATATTTTTAATGCCGACTTCTTATTTGAACAATTACAAAAAGATGCCGATACCGTAGGCTCTAGTAATGATTTCGGTAAAGATATTATTCCTGCCGTTATCGATAAATACATAGTCAATGCCTATCCCTTTTTAGATTTACAAAGTGGCGAACAAAGCTATTGGCGTGATGTAGGTACTATTGATGCATACTGGTCAGCCAATATGGAGCTGATTGGCGTCAATCCTGCCATGAACTTATATGACAATACTTGGCCTATCTGGACGCATCAAGAACAAACACCACCGGCTAAATTTGTTTTTGATGATGATGATCGTCGAGGACTGGCCGTTGATTCCATGGTGTCTGGAGGCTGTGTCATCTCTGGTGCTCAAGTCAAACATTCATTATTATTTTCCAATGTGCGCGTTAATTCTTATACCACCGTACAAGATTCCATTATCTTGCCACAAGTTAATATCGGCAGGCATTGCCGCATTACCAAAGCTATTATAGAAAAAGGTTGTGATATTCCAGAAGGCACTATTATTGGCGAAGATAGAGCTGAAGATGAAAGACGCTTTCATGTCAGTCAGGGCGGTATAGTCTTAGTGACACCCGATATGCTAGGACAAAAACTACACTATGTACGCTAGTTAAGAAGCGTTAGATAAATACTGTAGGGTCAGATCGCGACCTGACCCTACATCCACACAATTTAATTAATTACTGATGTTACGAGAGTAAAGTTTCTTTACTCTCGCTTGCTGCGACTAGCTCCGCAGGTTTAGTTGGGATTAGTCCGAAAGGGCGCATCATGGATGCCGCGCGTTAGTAGGAGGGCAGAAACCTCGTCAAAACCGAAGAGCGCAGGTTGTGCTGCAATCGAGTTGCTTTTTCTTCGAATATCCGATAAAAAAAATCGTCGCGATAGCGACTTCATTATTTTTTTTAATCCGCTGAATGGTTGCGCAGCAACTGTTAATTACTTTAATTATTATAAGCTAAGTAGTCGGGTGACCATAATCACAAGGTTTGACATCGCTTTAGTCATATCATCTATAAATGAAAAATTGTTTACCACCTACATTTTGTTGTGTTCAACAAATTATGATGGTAGTGTTAGCACCGCTGATAGCTAATCAAATAATAAATAAGTGGCTATCAGCAATAAAAACAACACTATAAAAAAAATGAGGAGTAATTATGAATAAATTAACTACAGTATTAGCAGGTTTAGCTTTATGCCTAAGCACCAACGTATTTGCTGAGCAACATGCTGATGCAGCTTTACAGCACGCAACTGGCGCTTCAGAACAAGGCAAAGCAGGCCATGCGAGCAAATTGGTAGATCATGCTAAATTGGCTATGGATGAGTCAGCATCTGCCTCTTTAGTAGCAAAAAGTATTGCTAAAAATCATTTAGATGAGGCCAGTGAATTGCTACAAAAAGCGATTCATGAAGGGAACTTAGGTCATGCACCCGCAGCAACAAAATTAGTTGATGAAGCGATAGTTCATCTTAAAGCTATTCCAAAAAAATAAGCAACTGTCTGCTTAATCAAACAGGCCGCTTCATGATGCGGCCTGTTTTTTATTGATAGACTGCACTAATAGCCAGCCTAGTTTTTATTCATCCGTAGTCCATCTTAAGCAAATTCTTTAAAGTCTACTCATTAGGCTTGCCAGTTATTCCACACCTAATCTCGCTAAAACACAAGATATCTAGCTAAATAAGACGATTTCGTTATAAAACTTGCCTTCTCTACTCGCCTTATAGGTATTGTTACTAATATTTTTTGAATTACTTTTGCCTTATCAGCTACTATTAAATCTAATACTCTTTGCTCATTATCTTTGCAGGCAAAAACCTATATATCCTTGACCATCTTAGCCTTAGCAAAAAGCATGGATCTTAATGTCATTGCCGAAGGGGCAGAAACCGAAGCTCAGGGTGATTTTTAGCACAACAAGGTTGTAATGACTTTCAGGGGCATTTGTTCGAAATAGCCATGCCTATAGCTCAATATGAAACGCAATTTTTGTATAACTAAATCCAGTAGGTCGGGCAACGAGATTACCGTTAGCCAACTTAGCTATCTACACAGTTAATAAAGTCTCAACCTGCTCAGCTGTAATAGGTTTGCTAAACAAATAGCCCTGCATTTCGTCACATCCTTGCTCATGCAAATAGGTCTGTTGCTCTAGTGTTTCTACACCTTCGGCTATGGTTTTCAAGCCTAGGCTTTTTGCCAAGTTGATAATGGCAGTGACAATAAGCTTATCTTCTGAATCTATACAAATATCACGCACAAAAGATTGGTCAATCTTAAGTTTATACACCTTAAATTTCTTTAAATAGGCTAGCGAAGAATAACCGGTACCAAAATCATCTATCGACATAAGTACCCCACTGCCATGTAAATTATCCATCATGTTAATGGCTTCTATTGGGCTTTGCATAGCCATACTTTCAGTTAATTCCAACTCCAAATACTGGGCGGGAAAATCTTCTTCTTCTAGTATGCGAGACACTAAATCCGGCAAATCCAGATGACGAAATTGCACGACAGAAAGATTAACTGCCATAATGATTGGCTTAAAACCTGCCATCAACCATAATTTGGCTTGTTTTACAGCCTTTCTTAATACCCATTCACCTATTTCCATGATTAAGCCAGACTCTTCAGCAATAGGAATAAACTCCGCCGGCGAGACACTGCCAAATTCAGGGTGTTGCCAACGCAGTAAAGCTTCGACACCTATGATATGGCCGTCACTCAGAGAGATTTGAGGCTGATAATGCACTAACAATTGTCCTTCGTTAATTGCTTCACGTAAAGCGTTGAGCAACTGTAAATTGCGTGACAATCGTGCTTGCATTTGCGCCGTAAAGAATCGATAGCAATTGCGTCCATCATGTTTCGCTCTATACATGGCTGTGTCTGCGCTCTTTGAAAGCGTATCTAAATCATCACCATCTTCTGGAAAAACTGCAATACCAATGGAGGCAGTGAGTGTTAGTGTATAGTTATCCAACTGATAAGGTAACACAATAGAATCTAGGATCTTCTGTGCCACATTCGAAGCACCTTGTTCATCTATACCAGGTAGCATCAAAATAAATTCATCCCCCCCTAAGCGTGTCACTGTATCTTCTTCACGTAGCAAAGTGGTGAGACGTTTTGCTAATTCAATTAATACGATATCACCCATGTTATGACCCAGCGTATCATTTACGTCCTTGAAATGATCAAGATCAAGAAACATCACAACCAAGCGCCCATTGCTACGCTTAGCAAGACTGAGGGCATATTTAAGATGATCATTCAATTGAATGCGGTTGGGTAAGCCAGTTAATGCATCAAAATTTGCCAGATAATGAATGCGCTCTACGGCGAGTTTTTGTTCTGTGATGTTTTCATAAATACCCAAGATACCGATGATTTCGTCAGCTTCATTCTGCAAGGGTACTTTAGAAGTACGTAACCAAACTTTGCCACCGTTAGCTGTGGTTTTCAATTCTTCATAAAAAAGCTTGGCTATACCTGAATTAATGATCTCAAGGTCGTCTAACCGATGAGCATCTGTTTGATCAATCCAATTCAATTGATTATCTTGTTTGCCAATGATAGCTTGTACATTAGCCACACCCGCGTCTGCTGCAAAAGCCGGATTACATCCTAAATAATGTAAGGATTTATCTTTCCAAAAAATGCGCACGGGAGCGTTATCGATAATAGTCTTCAGCAAATGATGCGAGGCTGATAGTGAATTTTCAATCTGTTTACGAATACTGATGTCATTAATAGTGGCTACAAAATGAGTGATTAGCCCCTGTTTATTTTTAACTGCGGCAATAGTAAACATTTCAGGATAATCTTGACCATTTCTGCGTCTAGACCAGATTTCTCCTTGCCATTTTCCTGTTTCATTAACGGTAATCCACATGTCGGCGTATAGCGAGGTATTTGTACTCCAAGAACTTAATACACGCAAATTAAGGCCAATTATTTCTGTCACAGAATAACCCGTGATTTCTGCAAATGATTTATTAACTTGCAATATGATACCGTTGGCATCGGTAATGAGCATACCCTCTAAGGATTCGAAAGCGGTTGCGGCAATTCTAAGTTGTTGATCGGTATGTTGTTGCTGTACTAATAATTGTTTATTAAGCAATGCTTGTTTGATAGCTGTAGGTAGCCTAGTCATTCTATCTTTGATAATGTAATCACTAGCACCGTTCTTTAAAGTTTCTACGGCTATGTCTTCACCCATGCTACCGGTAACAAAAATAAAAGGCGTAAAGGGAGCTAGTTCTTGGGCGATGACCAGCGCCTGCATGCCATCAAAACTAGGTAACTTAAAATCACCCAAAATTATAGACGGATTAAATTCTTGCAAGCCACGAACATACTGATCATGGGACTCTACCCGTTGGCAAATGAAGCTTATGCCGGCTTTACGCAACACATACTCAACCAATTCGCCATCGGTAGCGCTATCTTCTAGATGTAATATACGCAGGGGCTTAGCCATCTAGGTTGCTCATGAAACAGGACAGACTTTATTGATGACTAGCCAATAAAAGCCTAGGTCTGCGACCGTCTTGGCAAAGTCATCAAATTCAACAGGCTTACTAACAAAACTATTAACACCCAATTCGTAACTGGCCACCATATCAGAATCTTCTGTAGATGAGGTCATTACTACCACCGGTATCATTCGTGTAGTCTCGTTAGCACGCATGGCCTTAAGTACTTCCAGACCATCTAACTTAGGTAGACGTAAATCTAATAATATAAGCTTAGGAATATGACTTCTGGCATAATTAGTATACTCACCTCGCCCAAACAAGAAATCCAATGCTTCTTCACCATCTTTAACCCAGACTAGATTATTGGCTAAATTATATTTTTTAAGCGCACGTATGGTAAGTTCGGCATCGGCGGGATTGTCTTCTACCAACAGAATATTGACATCATTATTCATTATCAAAATCCTTAAATTGATTACAGTTGGTCTCTGGTGGCAAAGTAAAACAGAAAGTTGCTCCCTGATTTGGTTTGCTCACTGCCCAAACTCTACCACCGTGTTTAATGATAAATCGCTTCACAATGGCAAGACCGACTCCGGTACCTTCAAACTCTGTCATGCTATGCAAGCGCTGAAAGAGTCCAAATAATTTATTAGAATATTGCATATCAAAGCCTACCCCATTATCTTGCACAGAATAAACATTTTCTATGCCATTTTTATAACCCGTTAACTCGATTAGCGCAGAGTCACAACCTCTGGTGAATTTAATCGCATTACTGAGCAGGTTCTGTAGCACTTCACGAATAGCGGTGGTATCGGCGCAGGCAACTGGCAAGTCCATCAAGCGAAAATCTATAGTGCGTCCAACTCTATCTGCCGCCAATTCATTCCACACCTCTTGTGCCAGCATTTTCATATCAATAAAGTTGAGTTGCATTTCCAGCCGATTGGCTCTGGATAAAAACAAAATATCATCAATTAACTGACCCATTTTCTTAGCATTATCACTCACTATTTTGAAGAGACGTTGACCTTCTTCATCCAATATAGTTGCATATTCCTCGCGCAAGATGGTAGTAAAGCCATGAATGGCTCTTAAGGGTGCGCGTAAATCATGAGAAACACAATAACTGAAGTTTTCAAGGTCATTATTGAGTTGACGTAATTCATCTTCGATTTGTTTTGTTTTAGTCACATCCCTAGCTAAGGCCAATACGCCGACCACAGCGCCATATTGATCCCGAAACACATTGGCGTTGAAAAACACTTCAGTGATCTTGCCAGATCTATGACGCATAATTAGTGCATAATCGCTAATAGAACCTTGACTAAAGGCCTGCATGTAGGCAACTCTGGCCTGTTTAGGCTCGGTAAAATAACCGCAAAAGTCACTACCGATGAGTTGATTTCGTTTTACGCCCGTCATTAGCTCGGCTGCCTTATTCACATCCATAATATTGCCTTGCGCACTAATAGTGATCAAAGGATCAAGACTCGCTTCAACCAGACTCCTAGCGTAGTTAGCGCTGGTTTGTAGTTGTTGCTCTGCTAAGATACGTGCAGTGATGTCTCGGGTAATATTGCAATAACCATTTAATTGACAACAATCATCATATAAAGGAGAGATGATGACATTAGCTATAAATTTAGAATCATCTTTACGTACCCGCCAGCTTTCTACTTCAAAGCGTCCTTCTGTTTTAGCTATTAATAATTCAGCTTCGGGTTTACCCTGATCAAGGTCGTCTTGTGTATAAAGCTTAGAAAAATGTCTGCCAATAATTTCTTCTGCTTCATAACCTTTAATGCGTTCAGCACCTATATTCCAACTAGTGATATAGCCGTTAGGATCTAAGATAAATATGGCATAATCTTTAACATTATCAACCAAGGTCGTAAAACGCAATTCGCTTGCTTTTAAGGCATTTTCTGCTCGTTTGCGTTCAGTGATATCGCGAGTGATTTTGCTATAGCCCTTTAATTGCCCCTCTTCATCGTATAAGGGCCTAATAACCACATTGGCCATAAATAGGCTACCATCTTTACGCACCCGCCAAGACTCTTCTTCAAAGCGTCCTTCTGTTTTAGCTACTAATAACTCAGTGTCGGGTTTGCCTTTATCAAGATTATCTTGTGTATAAAACTTAGAAAAATGTTGTCCAATTATTTCTTCTACTTGATAGCCTTTAATGCGTTCAGCACCTTTATTCCAACTGACAATATAGCCATTAGGGTCTAGCATAATAATGGCATAATCTTTGATGCCATTGACCAAGTTACTATAAAGAAACTCACTGGCTCTCAGGTTATTTTCTGCTTGTCTGAGCTCGATCTGTTCAGAAGATTTATTCATACTCAGACTACACCACAGGGCTTTTGAGACTTTAAAGTCTATTGAAACTGCAAATTTTATGTCGAGTATAGTACCGATACCAAAAACTTTATATCCGTAGAAATACGTACTTGAGGTCTTTTTGAGCGGCTATTTGTAAGGTAGTCATTGCAAGGTTTTATAATTAGTCCACTTTGAATACTATTAACGCAGCAAAATCAGGTGTGAAAAGCAAATCGTTTGATTATAGTCCTCTAACTAAATGCTGCTCAGCCTTTATTCGGCTAATACATTAACCTCTGCAAAGCCGCCACCTGGTGTGCGAAAATTGGTGGTTTGTCCTTGGTAAAGCCTAGCACTGATTAATTGGCTATGGCCTTTGTAGACATAATGGCGTAAATCTAATTTGAATTCCACTAGCTCATGATCAATTTCCACAATCAACTGGCTAGGTTGCACTAAGGTTTGAGCAACATAGTTAGCTGTTAATATGTCGCTAAACACACGTTTTGTTAACTTGTCGCCACGATAAGTGGCTTTACTGCCATAGCCCTTAGCGGGTTTAAAAAATAACTGCTTGCGCTTAGCCCATAAGGCATCGGCATCACTAGGCTTTACCTGTGCGGTATGAGCTATACCCGCTAGTAATAGCGCTCTGGTTTTTGCCTCCACGCCCAACTTTATTAATTCGGCTTCATCACTCAATACCACCAGATTGCGTTTATCGGCATATAAAGCGTGCGCTCTTGGGTGCGGAGTCAGCACGACCGAAGTCGCTAAATAAGCCGCTAATAAACTGTGCTGAGAAGTGGCTTCTAAAGCAAAGTCGGTTAAGCGATTGTAAACGAGATCTATACGTTGCAATCCATGCCATAACGCGCCGTCATGATAAGTTAACTCATTAGGATCACAAATAACCGTCTGTATAGCATGTTGCTCAAAGAGTTTTTTAAATAACAGAAACTCGGGCAACATATATTGACTGGCAGGGTTTTCATCAACTATAGCAATCGTTTGTAATAGTTGTGTGCCGCGTTCGGCTTGCCATTCCTCTAGGAACATATTTACAAAAGTCTGCTCTACCGTTGCGCTACTGCTGTCAAGTGTTAAAAGCTGTGTACTAACTTGTCGCTGACTGCGCACTAATAGTGCGTTTATTAATGCCCCACCGGCATTACTGTTAATTTCTATTAGCTTGGGTTCTACACCCTCTAAATGAAAATCATAGCCAAAAAACACGCCTAGAGCGAGTGGTTGATAATGGGCAAGCTCTGGCGCGTAGCTTAAAACACGTTGTTGATAGGCTGGCATGGCTATTACCGTTTCTATTGCCGTAATAATGTCACGCTGTTTTTGTAAGCACTTTTCACTCACATACACGCCAACTTTTGCCAACATGTTGGGGCGTTCATTGACTATCATGCCATAGAGGATTCCATCATCACCTTGCTGAATGAGTGTTTCACGCAGTGCCTGCTGATTTAGCACTGTATACTGATTTAGTTGATTAAGTGCCTCGATACTTGGCTCAGTAGTTGACGCGTATTGTTCTTTCATAGCCTCTATTATCATAAAAAACCCATAGGGCAAGCCCTACTATTAATATAAAATTATACCGTCTTGAAATCTTAGTCACTATATTCTCTTGGCTGTAAGCTTTCGTTCTACTATTCAACTGTTATGCTAATCTGCACTATTGTTATGATATTCATATTTTGCTAGCATGGTCGATGTTATTTAACTCATAGCCAATTATAATGACTAATACACTTAAAGCATGTGATCTTTGCGGTTTAACTGTGGATATTTCTGGTTTTACCTTAAAAACAAAAGAAGGACTTAGTAAGTCGTTTTGTTGCGAAGGTTGCAAAAGTATTTTTCAATTATTAAATGAAGAACAATTAATAGAACCTTCTGAACAAGAAGTTGAATTAAACCCCGAAGTTAAGTACTAGCACTAGTACTAGTACTAGTGCTATAAAACTAATCCTGAAATCTATCTGTCGTTTGATGCCTTGATGAGTTAAATACCCATCATTATTTGTTATATTTCTTAGGTAATGTTATTTTACAAGAAACATTATAATTAATAAGGCAATCAGCTATGCATTCGGATACCCAAATACCTATTGCAGATTCTTGCAAAGATGCTTTGAAACATATTCTTGATGAGGTCACTGAGCTACGACTTGCCATAGACGTCAAGGCGAATGAACGGCTGAAAAAATATCCACTAAACGGTCATACAGATACTATTTCCTTCAGCGCCTGCAATCTTGCGCATTATCTTGCCATGCGACAGTTTGATTTACGGCATTTACAAGATCGTTTATCTCATGCCAGCTTAACATCGCTAGGCAGAGCGGAAGGCTCAGTATTATCAACGTTAGATTCTTTAATCGATATATTGCAGAGGGCCACAGCCTCGCAATACGTGCCCAATGAACATAGTCGTCACTTATGCTATACACAAGGACAGCAATTACTGGATCAGCATACTATTGAATTATTTGGGCCTTTTCGTAAACATTGTAAAACCCATGTGATGGT
>CAMDNJ010000008.1 GCA_945902915.1 Crenothrix polyspora
ATCTTTTGGTTCTTTGGTCATCCAGAAGTCTATATCATGATTTTGCCTACCTTTGGTGTGGCATCAACCATTATTCCTGTGTTTGCGCGTAAGCCTTTATTTGGTTATGCCTCTATGGTGTGGGCGACTGCTTCTATTGCCTTTCTTTCCTTTATCGTTTGGGCGCATCACATGTTTACGGTGGGTATGCCTATAGCGGGTGAGTTGTACTTCATGTACGCCACTATGATTATTGCTGTGCCTACCGGCGTTAAAGTATTCAACTGGACAGCGACTATGTGGAAAGGTGCTATGACCTTTGAAACACCGATGCTGTTTTCTATTGCCTTCGTAGTGTTATTTACTATGGGTGGTTTTACTGGCTTGATGATGGCTATTGCGCCGTCAGATTTTCAGTATCATGATACTTATTTTATTGTGGCTCATTTTCATTACACCTTAGTGCCTGCGTCTATTTTTATCTTGATGGCGGCCGGTTACTTTTGGCTGCCTAAATGGACCGGCCATATGTACAATGAAAAAATTGGTCAATTACATTTTTGGTTGTCTGCTATCTCGGTCAATATCTTGTTTTTTCCTCAGCACTTTTTAGGCTTAGCCGGTATGCCACGTCGTATACCTGATTATGCCATCCAGTTTGCTGATTGGAATATGATTTCAAGTATCGGTGGCTTTATTTTTGGTGCCAGTCAGTTATTATTCTTATACCTCGTTTATGACACCATTAAAGGTGGCACAGGCGAAAAAGTAACGGATGAAGTATGGGAAGATGCGGCTAAGCACGGCTTGGAATGGACTTTACCGAGTCCTGTTCCTTATCATACTTGGTCGACACCGCCCGCCGCTGTGCCCACTGAGCATGTTTTAGATACTCACTAAATAATGGGAATATACCTAGTCTATTGTTAGGCTAGGTAGTCACTAATATCATGACAATAAAAAATAAAAATTTATTAACGGCCGTTGTTTTAGTAGCTGTTGCTTTAATCGTTTATTTATTTGCGGTAGCTCAAGCGGTTTCACAATGACTGATGAGCTTAGTAAAAAACATACTAAGCTAGTTCGTATATTGGTACTCGTTGCTGTGGCTATGTTTGGTTTCGGTTATGCCTTGGTGCCTATTTACGATGTCTTATGTGAATGGAAATGGATAGAACGTGATAGGCCTGATGATATCAAGCAAGTCTCAGAAGCGACTTATAAAGTCGATATGGCTAGAGAAATCACCGTAGAATTTATCACTACCTTGAATGAATCTACGCCTATGGAGTTCCATCCTGAAGTCAAGCAAATAAAAGTTCATCCGGGTGAATATCATACCGTTAATTTTTATGCTGAAAATAAGGCGAATAAAGTCATGGTTTCTAGAGCGATTGCTAGTTTTTCGCCGGCTTTAACGAGCAGTTATTTTGAAAAGACGCAGTGTTTTTGTTTTTCAGAACAAACGTTTCAACCGAAAGAAATTAAGATAATGCCGATGCGCTTTGTTATTAATCCAGATTTACCGGCAAGTTATAAAACGATTACCTTGTCATACACATTTTTTGATAATACTGAAAAATCAGTCAATAAATAAAGGGGACGCTGATGTCTACAAATACTGCTTATTACATTCCACATAAAGCAACCTGGCCGGTTATTGGTACGGCAGGTTTAATGACTATGCTGGCGGGTTTTGCAAATTATTTAAATGGTTCATCTATTGGACCTACTATGATGGTGATAGGCTTGCTTATTTTTATCGTCATGTTAGTAGGTTGGTTTACCTTGCAAGCCAAAGAAAGTGAGTCCGGTATGTATAACCATGGCGTAGGTATTTCCTATCGTATGGGCATGATGTGGTTTATCTTTTCGGAAATCATCTTTTTCGCGGTGTTCTTTGGCACCTTATGGTACACACGTAATTTGTCTGTGCCTTGGTTGGGCGAAGGCGCAACCAAAGAGATATTACATTCTGCTTATCAAGCGACTTGGCCTACTAATGGTCCGGGTAATGTCGGTGGTCATTATGAGCCTATGGGCGCTTGGGGCTTACCCTTTTTAAATACCTTGCTGCTGTTAACAAGTGGTGTGACTTGTACTTGGGCACATCATGGTCTATTGGCTAATAATAGAGATCAGTTGATTAAAGGTTTGGCTGCAACGGTTTTATTAGGATTTTTATTCGTTACCTTTCAGGCTATCGAATATCATGAAGCCTATACAGAAATGGGCTTGACCTTGGGGTCAGGTATCTATGGTTCTACGTTCTTTATGCTCACTGGCTTTCATGGCTTCCATGTTTGTGTTGGTGCCATTATTTTAAGCGTAGTGTTATTTCGTAGCGCTAAAGGACACTTTAAACCTGAAAATCATTTCGCTTTTGAAGCGGCTGCTTGGTATTGGCATTTTGTTGACGTGGTTTGGTTGGGTTTATTTATATTTGTATATTTGATGTAAGTGACTTAGTCAAAAAAAGCGCGGACTTAACAGTCCGCGCTTTTTTTTTGTCACGATGATTGGGCTAGCGAGTGGCGGCTGGCAAACTAAGGGTAAGTGTAGGGATGTCTTTTATTTAAGCCGCTCAGTTTGAACGGGTTTATGCATCTGCATACCTTCACCTAAGCCATGTGGTTCAAAAATACCCGTAGCGACGGCGATAAAAAGAAAAATAAATAACAGCATAGAAAGTCCAATACGAAAGGTCAGGTCTCTCAGGGTTTTTTGGGATTGATCTCCGGCTTTTCGATTAACGAGGTGATACAAGGCAGAACCGAGGCTGATAAGTATCAGAATAAAGGCAATGATGATGAGGCTTTTAATAATCATGATAGAGTTAGGGTGGGTGGCAAGATGGTTTCTATTCTCGTTTAATAATGAGTTTGTGCCAATAGCTAAATTTAATAATGCCAGCTTATTTAAAAAGATACTGTGATGAGATTTGAGAAAGTGCCTACCTTGGCTTATTTGCTATTGTTAGTGTTGTTATGTTCGTTGGGAGTTTGGCAATTAGGTCGTGCACAAGAAAAGCGTTTATTTCTTAAGCAGCAAGAACTAGGCGCAGCTTCTGCTGAAATTATAATCTTATCGAATCATACCGATATTAAGGCCGATGAGCTTAGGTATAAAAAAACACAGGTCACAGGGCAGTATGATACAGCGCATCAATTCCTAATCGACAATCAAGTTAGTGCTGGGAAAGTGGGTTATTTTGTTTTAACGCCCTTTATTGTGCAAGGTGGAGCTACTGGTGTTTTAGTCAACAGAGGCTGGGTGCCTTTAAACCTTGATAGAACGGTTTTGCCTGAGGTCGAGCTCAAGGATGAATCTACTGTGGTTAATGGCCGGATAAATCATTTTCCTAGTGTAGGACTAAAATTAGCTGGCGCTGAAATACCGACGGATAGTTGGCCGGCTGTCTTGCAAGTGGTTGATGTAGATGTTTTAGCAAAGAAATTGACCTACCCTTTAATGCCCTTTCAAATAGAATTGGCTAAAGACCAGCCGGCTGGTTTTAAAAGGGACTGGCAAGCAACGACTATCATGTTGCCTGAACAACACATCGCTTATGCTATACAATGGTTTGCATTGGCAGTAACACTCACAATACTATTTATTGGCTATAGCTTTAAAAAAAATGATAAATAAACAACAAAAGAAAAATCAATTATTGATTTTGGCGATCTTTGCTTTAACTATTATCCCTTTTTTAATCGCGTGGGGATTAGAGAAGTATCCTGGATTAGTAAAGGGCACGACCAATAGTGGGCAGCTCATTATTCCCCCTGTCACTACCGAACGCTCTGATTTTAGCGGCTTCGATACCTTTTCATCTAAAAACCTAGGAGAGCTTGCTGGGCACTGGTTGATAGTCAATATCATTCCAGAAACGGCTTGTAATGAAATCTGTCTTGAAGCATTACTTAAAAGTAAGCAATTAAGACTGATGTTAAATAAGGAGTTACCGCGCACACGACGAGTTGTTGTGGTCTTTAAAGACTCGGCTAGCGCTACAGCAAATCAATGGTGGTTAAAAGATACCTTACTGTCGAGATTGCACCGTACCAAAAATCCAGCCGATGATGCTTTATTTTTGAGTTTACTGCGTGAAGAAAACAAGCTAGATGATGCGTTGATAGAAAGATTAATTGGCGCTGATGATAAAGAGTTCGCACTTAACTCGGATTTGATCAGGGTTAAGCCTAGTCTAGAATTGCTTAAAAAATTGACTGACATCAGGCAGGGCAAGGCACTATCAGATGGATTATTATTTTTAATGGATCCTCTGGGTAATTTAATGATGCAATATGATTCAGGGTTTAATACTTACAAAGTAAAAGATGATCTTATGCATTTACTTAAAATTTCACAAATTGGATAGTGGCACACATGTTTAGAAAATTAACAGTATTTGGCGTTGTTTTAACGCTAATAATTATACTCCTAGGTTCATATGCTCGCTTATCGGGCGTTGATTTATCGCTATCTTCGCCAGTGCTCGCCTTATTAAAAGACAATGTTCATGTAGCGCTATCGTCTACAGCGGGTTTTTTGGCTTTGCTATTGTGTTTATGGTCATGGCGTCAACAGCCACGTAAAACAGCCGAGATAACGACAGCACTTGCGATAATTGTAATTATAGGCTTACAGTCAGCTTTAGGTGTTTTGGCGGCCGCCATAAGTGTCATGCCTATTGTTATCACAACACAGGTGTTGTTGAGTATGCTGGTTTTTGGTCTGTACTTCGGACTCTATTTGCGCAGTAATTCTGCATTAACAGGCGTACTAATCAAGCAGCGTAACGGACTGGGGTTCTTCGCTCAGCTGTCTCTGCTAGTGTTATTGCTAGAGATTATATTGGGTGTCTGGGTTAACGCTAATCATGCGGCTTTAGCTTGTAGCACTTTTCCGCAATGCAATGGATCATGGTGGCCTAAAGCGGATTATCAAAGTGCCTTAAATTTGTTTAACGGTTTATACACCGGTTATACGGGCGTTATTTCCTTCGATGCTCAAGTAGCAGCTAATTGGCTGCATAGAATTGGTGCCTTGCTGTGCTTTGCATTATTGAGTGTGCTGATGTTCAGTGCAACAGCGACTCACTCTACAAAGCCAGTAAAAACCGCGGGTATGTGGTTAGGCGTTTTGCTATTTTTGCAAATAGGGCTGGGAATTTTAGCTGTTAAGCTCAATATGCCGCTATGGCTTGCAGTCGCTCATCATCTAGTTGCTGCATTGTTGATGCTACCTTTGATTGCGATCAGTTTTTATAGTCGCTATGGCTTTGAGAAAAAACAAGCGCCGATTATTAGTGTTGATCTAAAGTCAGAATTGGTTACACCTTCACTTCCAGTAGCGCTTGCAGAAGAAATCTATGTTGAGTTGTCGGCTGAATCGCTCTATGTACGCCTTAAATCGCAGTTAAAACGCACCCGTTCTGGTCTTAATAATATTTTAGCGAGTCTGCCTATCGGTCAGCATGACATTAACGATGATTTACTGGAAGAAATTGAAGCCAGCTTAATCATGGCTGATGTGGGTGTCGATGCAACTACAGACATCATCAGGCATTTGACGAAACGTGTTGAACGACATCAATTAAGCGATGGTTTAGCGTTATCAATGGCTTTAAAGGAAGAATTACTGGCCATACTTCAGCCTTGTAATACTCCGCTACATATACCGAAACAAGAGACACCCTTTGTGATATTGGTGGTTGGTGTAAATGGGGCAGGGAAGACAACTACTATTGGCAAATTAGCTAAACGCCTACAAGCACAAGGACATAGTGTTATGTTAGCCGCTGGAGATACCTTTAGAGCGGCCGCTGTTGAGCAATTACAAGTCTGGGGTGAGCGCAATAATATTCAAGTAGTCGCTCAGCATACGGGTGCTGATTCAGCATCGGTTATTTATGATGCTTTGCAATCTGCACAAGCAAAAGGCATTGATGTGTTAATTGCTGATACTGCCGGTCGATTACATACCAAGTCTCATTTGATGGATGAGCTAAAGAAGGTGAAGCGGATTATGAGCAAGTTAGATATTGCTGCGCCTCATGAAGTCTTGTTGGTCTTGGATGCAGGCACAGGTCAAAATGCATTGTCGCAAGCTAAATTATTTAATGAAACAGTTGCCTTAACTGGCTTAGTATTGACCAAGCTAGATGGCACTGCAAAAGGGGGCGTTATTTTTGCCTTAGCTAAACATACCGGTATCCCCATAAGATTTATTGGTATAGGTGAGGGTATTGATGATTTACATGATTTTAATGCCGAACAGTTTGTTGATGCTCTATTCGTAAAGGACTAAAGCATGATTAATTTTGACGCAGTTACTATGCGCTATCCAGAAACTGGAGACGTATTACGTAATGTTAGTTTCCATCTGCGGAAAGGAGAGATCGCCTTTCTGACAGGTCATTCAGGTGCTGGAAAAAGTACCCTGTTGAGATTAATTACATTAATGGAGCGTAGTAGTAGGGGGCGCATCATTTTGGATGAACAGGATATTGAGCTTGCTAAAGAACATCATTTGCCCTTTATTAGAAGAAAAATGGGGGTTATATATCAAGATTATAAGTTACTTTATGATAGAACTGTTTTTGATAATATAGCACTACCTTTAGTTATTGCAGGCTATGGGCATCATGAAGTTGCTCGAAGAGTACGAGCAGCATTAGACAAAGTTAATTTGACCGGAAAAGAGAAAAAATATCCATTAGCTTTGTCAGGAGGAGAGCAGCAGCGAGTAGGCATTGCAAGAGCTGTAGTAAATAAACCACCTATTATTATAGCCGATGAGCCGACAGGAAATTTAGATCCCGAATTGTCTGCTGAAATAATGATTTTGTTTGAGCAATTTCAGCAGGTTGGAGTTACAGTTTTGATTGCCTCCCATGATATTTCTTTGATTACTCAGCTAAATCATCGCGTATTAAAGTTGGATCATGGTCAATTAGTTACGAGTTAAGAGATGAAATACAGGAAAAATAATCAAAATAGGAAAAATGTACAGCAAAGTTCTTTAAAGCAGAATAAGAGGCAGACAAAAATAGCTGGAGGTGATTATTTTGATAAATTTAAAGCATACAGAGATTTACATGCTCACGCGTTATTTTCAAGTTTGGGTCGTATGGTTGCAGCCCCCTTTAATTCGATCATGACAATATCTGTACTCGCTATTGCTATTTCATTTGTGAGTGGTTTTTATATTTTAACGATCAATATTCAACAGTTATCTGGGCAATTAGAAGCTAGTAATCAAATGTCATTATTCCTGCGAGATGATGTTTCTGAGGTACATGCTAACAAATTAGCTGAAAGCATAAAGCAAAATAGTAATGTTGAAAACGTTAAAGTAATCACAAAAGAAGAGGCCGCAGCAGAGTTTCAAAAATACAGCGGTTTTGGGGCTGCTATTAATGAGCTAGAAAAGAACCCACTGCCTATCGTTTTACAAGTTCTACCTAAAAAAAGTTTGGAAGATAAGCAGGGTTTGGAAAATCTGCAAAAAGAGTTTCAGCAAGTTCCTGAAGTTGATGTGGCTCAGATGGACTTGCAATGGATTGAGAGATTACAGTCCATTATAAGCATGGTGAAGTTATTCGCTAGTATATTAAATATATTATTGGGCGTTGCAGTATTGCTAATCATCGGAAATACTGTACGTATAGAATTACATAATCGTCGAGATGAAATTGTCATTGAAAAGTTGGTTGGAGCTACAAATTCGTTTATAAGGCGACCATTTTTATATGCCGGTTTTTGGATAGGATTTATTTCTGGTATATCAGCATGGTTCATAGTAACGGTGTTGATGCTAATTTTAAGAAATGCAGTAGAAAAGCTCTCAAGTTTTTATGGCGGTAGCTTTCATTTGTTATTTATGAGCGCAACAGATACATTGGCGTTAATAGCGATTTCATCGCTACTTGGCGTCATATCGTCTTGGGCAGTGCTTAGTTATTATATGCATACTACTAAGTTAAAGCGGCGTAATCTCTTGCATTTTTAATGTTCAAGTTTACTGGAGTCTGCTTGTCCCCCGAGTTTTTTTTTTGAACTTCATAACTAATTAGAAATAACTAAGCTTAGTTGTTTCAGGTTTTACTACGACTTCATAATAACAGCGCGACCTAAATACGCTTAGGACGTTATAGTCATGGCCTCTAGCAAAAGCGTGTATAAGTTGAAAAACTCACTCACTCTTTGAAGGTTAATAATACAAGGCAATGCTTGTAGTTGAGTGTTAAGCGCATAAGTTTCAATGTGTATAGATAAATCAACTGCCTAGATTGCCTAGATTGCTTAGATATCAAGTATCAAAGTATATATAAGTTATAACTGACTTAATTAGTTGCAAGAATAACAAATTGAAAAGTAGATATTAAATTTATTAGCACTCAATGTAGATGAGTGCTAATATTTATCAAAATATTTTTTTAGGAGATTATATGAGCACTGACTTAGCCTTGCCGATAAACTTATCTGTTGGAACTTTTGATGCTTATCTGAATTTGGTTCGCCAAATGCCTCGTCTAACTGCAGACCAAGAGCGTGAATTAACATTAAAGTTTAAGGATCACGGAGATTTAGACGCTGCACGTGATTTAGTAATGAGCAACTTAAGGTTCGTTGTTCATGTTGCTAGGGGTTACAGTGGTTATGGTTTGTCAATGCCGGATATTATTCAAGAAGGCAATGTTGGGTTGATGAAGGCTGTGAAGCGTTTTGATCCTGATGTTGGGGTGCGGCTGGTTTCATTTGCGGTGCATTGGATTAAGGCAGAAATACACGAATATGTCATTAAAAATTGGGGGATAGTAAAAGTTGCAACAACCAAGTCACAGCGAAAGTTATTCTTTAATTTACGTAAATCAAAGAAAGGCATCGGCTGGTTGTCAGGTGATGAAGCCAAAGCTATTGCTACGGATTTAAATGTGAATCTGAGTGATGTATATGAAATGGAGAATCGATTAGGAAGTCCTGATATGTCATTTGATATGCCAGTTGATGAAGGTGCTGAAGATGCTTTTTGTGCACCAGTCAATTATCTTCATCAGCATGGAACTGACCCATTAGAGTTACTAGAAAATGCTGACTGGGAAGGGTATGGGCAACATTTATTAGCTGATGCTATGGCAGACTTAGATCCGCGAAGCTTGGATATTTTATCGAGTCGTTGGTTAGCTGATAAAAAAGCAACTTTACATGAGTTAGCTGAGCGCTATAACGTTTCTGCTGAGAGAATTCGACAGTTAGAGCAAAATGCAATGAAGAAGCTAAAAGCTTCCGTTGTTCGTTAAATTATAATATTTGAAGATTGAAGTTTAAGCAGTTTCGGGCGCACTTAAATACTAAACGATAAGCCCAAGTTAGCTTTCCTTCGGCCTAGATTTAGGGCGAAGGAAAAAGCTTTTTTAGGCCTTAATCAACTTAATAGGAGTATCTCATTACATTACGAGACAATAAAAATTAAGTTGGATTGAGGAGATTTAGCACAGTTTGAGCTTGTTCTGCCGCATCATGACCAAGATTAGTTAAATAACCGCCATCTTCGTGGGTTATTAAGCCTTTGTCAAAAAGGCGTTTAGTTGCGGCGATGTTTTCAGTTGTTGCCGTTTTGTGTACTTTAATGCCTTCAAGTGTCGTATTTAAATTATAAAGGATAAGAATGTTTAATTCGTCTACAAGTTATTTATTATAGGGCATAGCAAATCCTCATGATTCCATTAAGAAGGACAACTAGCATAAAGCTATTTGTAAATAAGGTGTAGTTTTTTCTATGCTGCTCTGTGAGTTATTGTGAGCAAACAGGCAATTACGTAAGAGAATATTAAAGTAGTAATAAAAATAAGATATAAGAGTCTCGACTTGGGCTTTGATATTAACTAATTGATTTAGAGATATTTATGGCTATAAGTGCAGGCTTAACGTAAATAAAGAAAATGATTCAAGAAGACCAAGGTATTCATCAATTAATATTTTGGATTGACAGTTGTCCCCATTCTACTTTAAAGTTGTGTCCGCAAAACAAGTATGTAACCAACTATAATTATTAATATAACCCTTCGGAGCACATAACATGGCAAAAGCATTAATTCAAATGGCATTAGATTCACTGGATTTCGACGCAACAGTAGCTCTTGCTACCACTGTAGCACCGTATGTTGATATTTTTGAAATCGGAACTCCATGTATTAAACACAATGGTATCAATCTGGTTAGAGAGCTAAGAGCAAGATTCCCAGAAAAGTTATTATTAGTCGATCTTAAGACTATGGATGCAGGCGAATACGAAGCAACTCCTTTCTACGCAGCAGGCGCAGACATCGTTACAGTTCTTGGTGTATCAGGATTGGCAACTTGTCAGGGTGTTATTAAAGCAGCAAACGCACATGGTGCAGAAGCTCAGATCGATCTAATTAACGTTGAAGACAAAGCAGCTTGCGCACGTGCAACTTGCGAAGCTGGTGCTCAAATCATGGGTATCCACACTGGTCTTGATGCACAAGCAGCAGGCCATACACCTTTTGCTGACTTGAACGAAATCGCAGCTCTAGGTTTACCAGTAAGAATTTCAGTTGCTGGCGGTATAAAAGCATCAACTGTTCAAGATGTTGTAAGAGCCGGTGCTAGTATCGTCGTAGTTGGAGCTGCAATTTATGGCGCAGCATCTCCTGCTGATGCAGCTCGTGAAATTCGTGACTTGGTAGACGCAGTATAATTATGCATCAGCAACTTATCATAGAGAAGATTTCAGGCATTCTTGAAGCAACAGATGATTCGTATGACGTTAAGCTAACGCAATTGCTTGATAGTGCTAAACGAATATTTATATCTGGTGCTGGTCGTTCCAAGCTGGTTGGCAATTTTTTTGCGATGAGATTGGTGCATGGCGGCTATGATGTCAGTGTCGTTGGAGAAATTGTAACGCCAAGCATAAAAAATGGTGATTTATTGGTTATTATCTCCGGATCTGGAGAAACTGAGCAATTGATAGCCTTCACTAAGAGTGCTAAAAAAGTAGGCGCGAAGATCGTATTGATTTCGGCAAAAAGCGACTCGACAATCGGCGACATGGCGGATGCAGTATTTCAAATAGGCCATGCAGACCTTTATGGTAAGGTTCTGGGTATGCCTATGGGCACTGTGTTTGAATTGTCTACTTTAGTTTTTTTGGAGGCGACCATTTCTCATATCATTCATGAGAAAGGTATAGCTGAAGAAGTGATGCGAGAAAGACACGCTAACTTAGAGTAATATCAAAAGAACGGGTGGTTATACTGCTCGTTCTGATGTTTTATAGACTTTGCTGTAAAGATATTTCCTGGCAGACTTGGATATTTAATAGCTGTCATTACATGTAATTTTAAAATAATGAAGGAGAATAATATGACTTCGCGTAGAGATTTAGCGAACGCCATACGCGCTTTAAGCATGGATGCCGTACAAAAAGCAAACTCTGGACATCCAGGTGCACCAATGGGGATGGCGGATATCGCCCAAGTATTGTGGAATGATTTTTTGCGCCACAATCCAACAAATCCACAATGGTCAAATCGGGATCGTTTTGTGCTTTCAAATGGCCACGGTTCAATGCTCATATATTCTTTGTTGCACCTGACTGGCTATGATTTACCTATTGATGAGCTGAAAAGCTTTCGTCAACTTCATTCAAAAACACCCGGACACCCGGAATATGGATATGCACCAGGCGTTGAGACAACAACCGGACCTTTAGGTCAAGGTATAACGAACGCTGTTGGTATGGCGATTGCTGAAAAAGCACTCGCGGCTCAATTTAATAAAGACGGCCATAAAATCGTTGATCACCATACCTATGTTTTTTTAGGTGATGGCTGTTTGATGGAAGGCATTTCTCACGAAGCTTGTTCTTTGGCTGGAACTCTGGGCTTAGGTAATTTAACTGCATTTTGGGACGACAATGGTATTTCCATTGATGGCCATGTTGATGGTTGGTTTACTGACAACACTCCTATGCGTTTCGAAGCTTATGGTTGGCATGTTATTGCTGACGTTGATGGACATGATGCCGCTGCAATCGCTAAAGCAATAGAATTAGCTAAAGCGATGACTGACAAGCCAACCATGATTTGCTGTAAAACTACGATTGGTTTTGGCTCTCCTAATAAAGCTGGAAGTCATGCTTGTCACGGTGCCGCACTTGGTCAGGATGAAATCAATTTAACCAAGGCTGCATTGGGTTGGGATCATGAAGCTTTTGTAATTCCTGAAGACATTTATGCAGGTTGGGATGCCAAAGCCAAAGGTGAAAAAGCCGAAAAAGACTGGAATGAAAAATTTGCAGCTTACCAAGTTGCTTATCCTGACTTGGCTGCAGAATACCAACGTCGTACGACTGGTAAATTACCCGCAACTTGGCAAGTCGATGCTGACGCTTTTGTCAGTTCGGTTAATGACGAGGCTAAAACAACTGCGACTCGATTGTCTTCATTGGCTGCTATTGAAGGATTTGCAAAGATCTTACCTGAAATATTTGGTGGCTCTGCCGATTTAGGCTGTTCAAATATGACGGAATGGTCTACATACAGGCCAATGCGTGCTGATAAACCTAATGCTAATTACATTAATTATGGCGTGCGTGAATTCGGTATGTCTGCGATTATGAATGGTATCGCCTTGCATGGTGGCTTCATTCCATTTGGAGCGACATTCTTGATGTTCTCTGAATATGCACGTAATGCCTTGCGTATGGCTTCTTTAATGAAGATACGATCAATCTTTGTTTATACACATGATTCTATCGGTTTAGGTGAAGATGGTCCTACTCATCAACCAGTAGAGCAAACTGCAACTTTGCGTTTGATTCCAGGTATACAAGTTTGGCGTCCTTGTGACGCAGTAGAAACCACCGTTTCATGGAAGGCAGCTTTTGAACGACAAGATGGCCCTTCTATTCTGGTCTTTTCTAGACAAAATTTACCGCATGTGCCGCGCACTGAGCAACAAATTGCAAATATTTCAAAAGGTGGCTATATCTTAAGTGACTGCGACGGTCAGCCTGATGCTATTATTATAGCTACGGGATCCGAAGTTGAACTGGCTCTGAAAGCAGCGGATGAACTTAAAGCTACAGGTAAAAAGATTCGAGTGGTTTCTATGCCATCTACTAATATTTTTGATGCTCAAGATGCGGCTTATCGCGAATCAGTGTTACCGGTTTCCGTAACACAACGTGTTGCAGTTGAAGCGGGTGTGACTGATGGTTGGTGGAAGTATGTTGGGACTCACGGTAAAATAGTTGGTCTCGATCGTTTTGGTGAGTCTGCACCTGCAGGACAGCTTTTCAAAGAGTTCGGCTTTACCGTTGAGAATGTAGTTAAAAACATAGAAGCTGTTCTTTAGTATTAACAAAATATTACAATAGTTACACATATAAACATGGATAAAGCTTTCTCGAGTATAGTTGCTCACAGTGAACTATACTCGAGGGATTTAGCCTCTTCTTACGACTTTTAGGTGAACAACGTGAAAAAGAATAATTTGACCAAAGGTGCATTTGTGGTTTTGTTGTTAGCAAATGCTGCAGTAAGCGCAGATCAAAAATATCCAGCCGCAGACTTCCAACCAGAAGTTCTTTATCAAGATAACGCCTATATTGGTAAGAATAGTTCATCTAGCTCTGTTGAAGTTAAATCTGCTGAAACTAAAAAAGTTGATTCTAATTCTGGAAAAAACCAAGTGGTTGATTCAAAATATCCAGCAGCAGATTTTCAGCCAGAAATTTTATATCAAGATAAAAATTATAAACAAGCTCCTGCTCCTTTAGTAAAAGCACAAGTAGTTACTTCAAAAACTATAGCGAATGATGAAGCTGTTGCAGTAGATACTAGCGAGAGCAAAGATGATTCTTCGCAATTAACTTATATATTAGGTTTAGCTGTTTTGGCTTGCGCTGGTTTTTTCTTAAAAAAACGAAGTGCAGAGACAGTTCAGAAGAAATCAAATCTTTCAGATTCACCTGTTAAAAAATCATATGCTCTTAATACAGGTGTAGCGAAATATTTGAATAAAGTAACAGGAACTGGTGTTTCTAGATATTTAGAAACACATGTTAAAGCGGCAACATTCTCAACGGGTGTAGCTAAGTACATGGCAAAACAGGCAAGCGCACCTAAAGCAACTGAAAATAACGCAGCAACTGGCGTTGAAAAGTACATGCGTGATCGGGGATAAGAAATGAACCAAAATAACTTGGGTGGTTTTCTTTTTCCTGCTGTTGCCGGGTTGTTCTTTTTCATGAAGCGACCTAGTGTTAATGAGATAGAAGTAGTTCATACTCATTATCCGGTTTACTCTAAGGATTCAACTGGACTTACAGGTGTTGCTAAATATTTAGCATACCAAGATGATGCTCTGCAATCTCAATTAATTGCTGATGAGCTTGCAAAGCAGCACCCAGAATCATCGAAGAGTAGCGTATCAAAATACTTAGACACCCTAGATAAAAGCCTAGTAACTGGTGTAGCTAAATATATGCTTAGGCAGGCAATAGTTGAAAAACAACAAATACAAATACTCAAGG
Source organism: Crenothrix polyspora (assembly GCA_945902915.1). Lineage (GTDB taxonomy): Bacteria > Pseudomonadota > Gammaproteobacteria > Methylococcales > Methylomonadaceae > Methylobacter_C. The sequence continues at coordinate 14,551 of CAMDNJ010000008.1, forward strand.
CTGCTGAAGGATCTAGTGTTGAAAGGTACTTGAAAAATAAAAAAAATGCGCCGGAGTTGAGTGGTGTTGCTAAATATCTAAAGCATCTAGATAGTTTGCCACAGCCTAGTAATGTTGCTAAATATATGGCAAAACAAGCTGCACTTGATGCTTTAAAAGCTAAAAAAACTGATGTGCAAATGTCAGGTGTAGCTAAATATTTAAGTTACCAAGAGAGTTTACCTAAACCTAGTAAGGTAGAAAAATATTTGGCTATGCAAGCTATTTTAACTGCAAAACAAGTTAATACGACTTTAGCTAAGCATGAATTAACAGGAGTATCAAAGTATTTGCAGCATCAAGATGCTTTGCCTCAGCCAAGTAAGGTAGCTAAGTATATGAAAAGGCAGGTATTATTAGAGCAGAAACCTCTAGTTATTAATGAGACTGGTGTTGATAAATATATGCGGATTCAAGGTTAAAAAATATGTTTAAAATACACCGCTATCATAATTGATAGCGGTGTATTTTTTTGTTTTTAAATCTAATATTGTCTCAAACAAGTGTTAGTTATAGTTTCTTCAGATTAAACTGTATAAGTTTTAATTTGTTAGCATATATATAGTTGATAAAAGCTCCATGTTTATCTTATAAATAAACACGTTCAATTGGCATGATGTAATAGATGCTTGTTTTACTTTTAGATTTTATAAATTTACTGATTATCTTTTCCTACAAAATTCAAATAGCTGCAATGAGTTCAGTGATGAATGACATGCATTACAATAATTTTAACTTAATAATATAGAGGGCCTGTCATGGGAATAAATTTATTAGATCAACTTAAAGCTGTTACAGTAGTTGTTGCAGATACTGGCGACATTCAAGCCATTGAAACCTTTAAACCTCGCGATGCTACGACTAACCCTTCTTTAATTACAGCTGCAGCGCAAATGCCACAATATCAAGGTATTGTTGATAATACATTAAAAGCTGCGCGCACTAGCTTAGGTCAAACGGCTACTGCTGCAGAAGTTGTAACTTTGGCTTTTGATCGTCTTGCTGTATCTTTTGGGCTTAAGATTTTAGAAATCATACCAGGCCGTGTATCTACAGAAGTAGATGCTCGTCTTTCTTTCGACACTGATGCGACAATAGCAAAAGGCCGTGAATTGATAGCCCAATACGAAGAGCACAATGTTGGTCGTGATCGCGTATTAATCAAAATTGCTGCTACTTGGGAAGGTATTCAAGCTGCTGCTGTTCTTGAAAAAGAAGGCATACATTGTAACTTGACTTTATTGTTTGGAATTCACCAAGCCATTGCGTGTGCTGAAAATGGCATCACTCTGATTTCGCCATTCGTAGGCCGCATTCTTGATTGGTATAAAAAAGATACCGGTCGTGATTCTTATGCGCCTGCTGAAGATCCAGGTGTGGTTTCAGTTACTGAAATTTATAACTACTATAAAAAGTTTGGTTACAAAACTGAGGTTATGGGTGCTAGCTTCCGTAACGTTGGTGAAATTACTGAATTAGCGGGTAGTGATTTATTGACTATTGCGCCTTCTTTACTGGCTGAATTACAAGCAACAGAAGGTGAGTTGCCACGTAAACTTGATCCAGTTAATGCAGCAAGCTTATCAATTGAAAAAATCTCAATAGACAAAGCTACTTTTGAAGCGATGCATGCTGAAAACCGTATGGCTAACGATAAATTAGCTGAAGGTATTAGCGGCTTTGCTGCGGCATTAGTAACGCTAGAACAATTACTTGCAGATCGCTTAGCTAGCCTTGAAGGTTAATATATTACACGGGGGTTTTTATAGGCCTCCGTCGTATATCTAACGTTAACTTACAATAAATAGACTGAAACAGGACTCCTTTAAATGTCACAAAAAATTTTAGATGTAGTTAAACCCGGTGTTGTAACCGGTGAAGATGTGCAAAAAATCTTTGCAATTTGCAAAGAAAATAAATTTGCAATGCCTGCTGTTAACGTAATCAACACAGATTCAATCAACGCTGTATTAGAAGCCGCAGCTAAAGTTAAATCACCTGTTGTTATTCAATTTTCTAACGGTGGCGCTCAATTCGTTGCCGGCAAAGGCCTAAAGTTAGATGGACAAGAAACAGCTGTTTTAGGTGCAATTTCAGGCGCACAACATGTACACCTAATGGCAGAAGCTTATGGCGTACCTGTTATTTTGCATACTGACCATGCAGCAAAAAAATTATTGCCTTGGATTGATGGCTTGTTAGATGCAGGTGAAAAACATTTCGCTGCTACCGGAAAACCTTTGTTCAGCTCACACATGTTGGACTTGTCTGAAGAAAGTCTTAAAGAAAACATTGAAATTTGTGGTCAATATTTAGCACGTATGTCTAAAATGGACATGACGCTTGAAATTGAATTAGGTGTGACAGGTGGTGAAGAAGATGGCGTTGACAACAGTAACTTAGATCATTCATTGCTGTATACACAACCTGAAGATGTTGCTTATGCTTATGAACAATTAAGTAAAATTAGCCATCGCTTCACGATCGCTGCTTCATTTGGCAATGTACATGGTGTTTATAAGCCAGGTAACGTTAAATTAACACCAACTATTTTAGACAATTCACAAAAGTATGTGTCTGAAAAATACGGCATTCCTGAAAATACATTAAACTTTGTATTTCATGGTGGTTCAGGTTCTTCTGCGGAAGAAATTAAAGAATCAATTGGTTATGGCGTTGTGAAAATGAATATTGATACTGATACCCAATGGGCTACTTGGGAAGGTATTATGAATTTTTACAAGAAAAATGAAGGCTATTTACAAGGTCAAATCGGTAATCCTGATGGTGACGATAAACCTAACAAAAAATACTACGATCCACGCGTTTGGCAGCGTGCTGGTGAAGAAGGAATGGTTACTCGTTTAGAGCAAGCATTTCAAGAATTGAACGCTGTTAATTCATTATAAGTAAAGCGCTCTATGAAACAAATAAGCCGATGTTTCACATCGGCTTTTTTTATTGCATTTTTTTACATAGCAAAGTTTAGCGTTAGAAGATGTTTATTTGACGTGTCAGCTTTTAGTTTCTAGGTACGGAACTATTTCTATATTTACAATAACTGGTCTTAGATTTAAGCTTATCCATGTTTAATTGTTTGTATAAACCTATTAGAAGTTTTTTTAAACCTATATCATGAATATTATTGCGATTTATCCTGGTACATTTGATCCTATTACCAATGGACATTTGGATATTATTTCTAGAGCATCTAAACTATTCCATGAAGTTATAGTTGCTGTTGCTGTTAATAGAGGTAAAACACCTTTATTTTCTCTTGATGAAAGGGTTGAATTAGCTCGATTAGTCACTCCAGAGTTTCCTAATGTACGTGTCATAGGTTTTGATAATTTATTAGTTGAATGTGCTCAGCAGCAAGGAGCTAATGTGATTGTCAGAGGTTTGCGCGCGTTTTCTGATTTCGAGTACGAGTTTCAATTAGCGGGTATGAATAGGCGACTTGCGCCACAGTTAGAAACCATGTTTTTAACACCTGCCGAACAATATGAATTTATTTCTTCAACGATGATTCGTGAAATAGCAATGTTGAAGGGTGATGTGTCTTGTTTTGTGCCTCAGATTGTTCATCAGCGATTAAATGAAAAATTTAAATAGGATTTAAGATGGCACTTATTATTAATGACGAATGCATAAATTGTGATGTTTGTGAGCCAGAGTGCCCAAATGCAGCCATTTCACAAGGAGAAGATATTTATATAATTAATCCTGATTTGTGTACTGAGTGTGTCGGCCACCATGGCTTGCCGCAATGTGTTGAAGTTTGCCCAGTTGATTGTATTGATAAAGATCCAAAACATGTAGAAGATCATGAGTCCTTATTTCAAAAATATTTGAAACTGACTCAATAGATATCTTTACCAATCTGTAAGTTAAATAGTTTACTGAATGCCGAGTTTTAATCGATTATTTATGCTTTCAACGTTACACAAGAAGTTAGCCCAATCACGCTAGGATTTAACGTTATTGGGCTAGCCTCCTGCTGCCTGTGTTTTTCATTACGACGATATTGGTTTTTATCTGCAAAGACTTGCGCCTTATTAAACTGGCGTGCGAACTTAGCTACGGGGTTTTGTATAGGAATACAATCTATTTTGTTTGGATTACTACGTTTTTTCATGGTTTACCTCTTATAATAGCCTAAAGCCCATCTAAAGGTTGGGCGCAAATAGTGTACTACTTAGAGTGAAAAAAGCTTGTGAAATTTAAAAAAGATTTTGACGTAATTGTGGTAGGTGGCGGCCATGCCGGAACTGAAGCTGCCTTGGCTTCCGCACGTAGTGGCGCGAATACCTTATTGTTAACGCAAAATATTGAAACCTTAGGGCAAATGAGCTGTAATCCGGCTATCGGTGGCATAGGTAAAGGTCATTTGGTTAAAGAGATTGATGCTTTAGGCGGCATTATGGCTAAAGCCATAGATCTTGGCGGCATTCAGTTTCGTACTTTAAATGCCAGTAAAGGGCCTGCGGTTAGAGCGACACGTGCGCAAGCTGATCGATTATTGTATAAGCAGGCAGTTAGATATACCCTAGAAAACCAACCTAATTTGGCTTTGTTTCAGCAAACGGTAGCTGATTTGATTGTCGTCGGTAATCAAGTGTGCGGAGTTAAAACCCAGATGGGTTTAAATTTTATGGCTAAGGCTGTGGTGTTAACGACCGGTACTTTTTTGGGCGGTAAGATACATATAGGCTTAGAAAATTATAGTGGTGGCAGGGCAGGTGATCCTGCTTCTATTGCTTTAGCGGATCGTTTACGTGAATTACCTTTTCGTATTGATCGCTTAAAAACGGGCACACCCCCGCGTATTGACGGTAGAACCATAGACTTTAGTAAGTTGGAAGAACAGCATGGCGATGATCCAGTGCCTGTGTTTTCTTTTATGGGCAAACGCTCGCAACATCCACGGCAAATCCCTTGTCATATCACCCGAACTAACAGTAAAACCCATGATATTATCCGCGCGGGCTTAGATCGATCGCCTTTATATTCAGGCGTGATTGAAGGCATAGGACCCCGTTACTGTCCTTCGATTGAAGATAAAATTGTGCGTTTTGCAGATAGAGATACGCATCAGATCTTTGTAGAACCAGAAGGTTTAGATACGCATGAAATCTACCCTAATGGTATTTCTACCAGCTTGCCGTTTGATGTGCAGTATGAGTTTGTGCGTTCGATGTTAGGTTTTGAATATGCTGAAATCGTTAGGCCCGGTTATGCGATTGAATATGATTTCTTCGATCCTAGAGATTTAAAAATGTCTCTGGAAACTAAGCACATGAATGCTTTGTTTTTTGCCGGTCAAGTCAATGGTACCACTGGTTATGAAGAAGCTGCGGCGCAGGGTTTGATTGCTGGACTGAATGCGGCGCGCTTGACACAAGGCTTAGAGAGTTGGTGTCCTAGGCGTGATCAGGCCTATATTGGCGTGATGATTGATGATCTCATTACTCGTGGTACTCAAGAACCTTATCGTATGTTCACCAGTCGTGCAGAATACCGTTTATTATTGCGTGAAGATAATGCCGATTTACGCTTAACTGAAAAAGGTCGTGAATTGGGCTTAGTCGATGATGAACGTTGGCAAGCTTTCAACATTAAGCGCAATGCTATTGCTAATTTGCAGGATGATCTAAAAAAGCAGTGGGTTAGGGCTGAATCGGAGCAGGCTCGTGAAGTTGAAGAAATCTGGGGTAAGCCGCTGCTTAAAGAAGCCAACTTAATGGAATTGTTGCGTAGACCTGAAATTGACATACAACGATTACTGGGCTTTTTTGAAGGAGGCGACATGATAGACGAGCAAGTTGGTGAGCAAGTCGAAATTCAAGCTAAATATGAGGGCTATATCGTTAGGCAACAAACTGAAATTGATAAAGCCTTGCGTCATGATCATTTACGACTACCTGATAGCTTGGATTACAACGGTGTTCCTGGTTTGTCTAATGAAGTGAGTCAAAAACTTAAAGCGCAGCGACCTGAGACACTCGGACAGGCCTCACGAATCCCCGGCATGACACCTGCTGCGATTTCCCTATTATTAGTTTATTTAAAAAAGAAAAGTGCCTAATGGATGATTGTCGAAAAATATTGGTCTCTGGTTTAGAAGCATTAAATCAGAATTTGACTGAACACCAGATAGAACAATTGCTGGCTTTTATTACCCTGATCGAAAAATGGAATAAATCCTATAACCTGACCTCAATTCGTGACCGGTTGTCTATGGTGCCTATGCATTTGTTAGATAGCTTGGCGATAGTGCCTTTTATTGCAGGAAAGCGGGTGATTGATATAGGCACTGGCGCTGGCTTGCCGGGCATTGTCTTAGCAGTTTGTTTTCCTAATATTGAGTTTGTCTTGTTAGATAGTAACGCCAAGAAAACTCGCTTCGTACAGCAAGCTGTTTTGGAGTTAAAGCTGGCTAATGTCAGTATTTGTCATAATCGTGTAGAGCTTTATCGCCCCGGCAATATTTTTGATATGGCGATTACCCGAGCATTTGCTAGCTTAGAAGATATTGTGCGCTTATCCGCTCATTTACTTAACAAAGAAGGTGTGTTGTTGGCAATGAAGGGGCAGGTTCCTGATGTTTCTATGTTGGCGTCTGTAACAACAGAGCTTTATCCGCTCAGCGTTCCTGGTATAGACGGCGAAAGATGCCTAGTGGAAATACATTTGAATAAAGTAGCTGGGGTCAATGCATGGGAAAAATAATTGCCGTAACCAATCAAAAGGGTGGTGTGGGTAAAACCACAACGTCTGTTAATTTGTCCGCTACATTGGCTGCAGCTAAGTGCCGAGTGTTGTTAATTGATCTTGATGCTCAGGGCAATGCCGCGATGGGTTGTGGTATTGATAAGCAGGAAGTCGAGTTTTCTAGTTACGATTTGTTGATGGAGGATGTGCCTGCTGCACAAGCAGTGGTTCATTTGCCGGATATTGGCTTTTCGGTGATATCTGGCAATGCTGATTTGACAGCAGCTGAAGTTAAATTAATTAATGCCGATCGTAAAGAGCAAAGACTGGCTGATGCGTTGATGCCTATTAAGGCAGACTATGATTACATACTGATTGATTGTCCGCCCTCACTTAATATGCTGACCTTAAACGCCATGGTGGCAGCGGATAGCTTATTAATTCCGATGCAATGTGAATATTATGCTTTGGAAGGTCTTTCGGCTTTGATGAGTACCTTGCAAAATATTCAAAGTACCGTGAATTCCGAGTTGCATCTGGAAGGTATATTGCGGACTATGTATGACGACAGAAATCGTTTAACTAAAGATGTTTCTGAACAATTGATACGCTATTTTGGTGATAAGGTTTTTAGAACCTGCATACCTAGAAATGTCCGTCTAGCTGAAGCCCCTAGTTATGGTTTGCCTGTAATTAGTTATGATAAATCATCACGTGGCTCATTAGCTTATGTTGCCTTGGCCAAGGAAATGATAGAAAGAAATAAATTATGAGTTTTAAAAATCGTGGCTTAGGACGAGGCCTTGAATCGTTGTTGCTTGATGTTCCTGTTAATGAAGATAGGCCCATTGCGGTAAAGATAAATCTTCCCGATGATCTATTAAATAAGCCGGAGCTGGTTATTAATCTAGCAAAATCAGCAGAAGTGATTGTCCGCCAAGAAAGACTAGCCATTTTAGCAGAGGCTCTTGCCTTAAAAGAATTGATGAATGAAATTGAGCAGCAACTTCGTGATTTTTAAAAATCTAATTTGTTTGCTCTGACAACCGATTGTTATAACTTGATTATCATAGCGCTGTAGCATTATTGCCTAGCGAATGAATATACATAAAGAGAAAAAATGTCTTTAAATAAGCGTGGGTTAGGTCGTGGTCTTGATGCTTTGTTAGGTGATGTTACTGTTAAAGAAGAAAAGCATCATCTGAATATGTTGCCGATAGAATATTTGCAGCGAGGTAAATATCAGCCGCGCCAAGATATTAATCCAGAAAAATTACAAGAATTAGCTGACTCTATTAAAGCGCAGGGTATTATTCAGCCTATTATTGTGCGTCAGTTGGCTTATGAGAAATATGAAATAATTGCCGGTGAGCGCCGTTGGCGTGCGGCTCAATTGGCTGGTTTGACGCAAGTGCCGATAGTAGTCAAAGAGATGGATGATCGCTCGGCGATGGCTGTTGCCTTGATTGAAAATATCCAGCGAGAAGATCTTAATCCCTTAGAAGAAGCTGAGGCATTAAAAAGATTGCTAGAAGAGTTTGAAATGACTCATCAGCATATCGCCGATGCAGTGGGTAAGTCTCGAACGACTATCACTAATTTACTACGCTTAATTGAGCTGCATCCTGAAGTAAAAAAGTTACTAGTCAGTAAGCAGTTAGAAATGGGGCACGCACGTGCATTGTTATCTTTAGAGGGAGTTAAGCAAGTAGCTGCAGCCAATAAAGTAGTTAAAGAGGGCTTAACAGTAAGGGCGACGGAACGCTTGGTTAGAGAGTTGCATTCTGAGCCCAAAGTCCAAAAAATCAAGATTCGTGATAAGGATACTCTGCGACTACAAGAAAGCTTAACAGCTAGTTTAGGGGCAAAGGTTGTTATCGATCATAAAGAAAATGGATCTGGGAAGTTAGTTATCGCATATACCAGTCTGGATGAACTGGATGGCATTATTAGTCAATTTAAATCCTACGAAAGCTAAGCTTTCGTAGGATTTAAGGTGTTTTATGATAGTAAAGGTTTTAAACAGCGTTTAAGTGCTCATGATCATAAAGTCGTGTTTTTTTCCAGCCCGCAAATTTATCATCATAAAATTGTATGTCGTTATCGATAGAAAACTCATAGCAAATTCTAAATAATTTTGCTGTACGAAAAGCGTGTAGTTCATCATCCGCTGTGACTTTATCTACATTGCCAACTTGAAAGGTTTTATTTCTGGATTTGCCATTACAGACCCAAAAAACAGTATAGCAAAGATAGTTTTTATCTTTTCTATGGTCGTATTTAATGGTTCTTGATACGCCAGTAACGCCAGTGGTCGTTTTATTTTTGGGTGGTTTAAGAAAGCGAGTTTTGCTGCCCTTTAAAACAACTAACATCTGGTCTCGCCAGGTGATTGCCGCATTAAGTGACTTTCCTTTGTTGCCCCATAATTTATGTGAAAAATAACGGCTAGTTTCCTTGCCTCGTCTTACTATGCGCACCTGATAACCAAATACATCTGGTTCGGTGATATGTTTGTTTTTTGCCATATTGATAATCCCCCTCGACAAGAATTATAGTATTAATTTAACAGCAGGGTTACGTCGCTACGGATTATAACGACTTTTAAAATACCTTGCTGCTATATTTTTGTGATCCGTTTTTTTTTAATATTGTAATCCCTTGACTACAAATTATGGCTAAAGTTTAAATCAAAGCAAGATAAAAAACAACAATACTAGACAATTACCTACTAAGTCGGTGTAGAATAAGTCACGACGCCTCTACAAGCGTGGTACGTGAAGATTTAACCTTTTGCTTTTTAAATATTTCTGGAGACAATTAATGAGCGTTTTAGTCGGTAAACAAGCACCTGATTTTACAGTTCCCGCCGTACTTGGCGATGGTCAAATAGTCGATTCATTCAGTTTTTCGAAAGCGACTGACGGCAAATACGCCGTTGTTTTTTTCTACCCATTAGATTTCACCTTCGTTTGCCCTAGTGAGTTAATCGCTTTAGATCATCGCGTAGATGACTTTAAAAGCCGTGGCGTTGAGGTGATTGCTGTTTCTATAGATTCACACTTCACACACAATGCGTGGCGTAACACGCCTATTAATCAAGGCGGCATAGGTCCTGTTCGTTATACCATGGCGGCTGATTTAACCCATGCTATCGTTAAAGATTATGACGTTGAAGCTGATGGTGGCGTAGCTTATCGTGGTACTTTCTTAATTGATCGTAGTGGCGTTGTACGTCATCAAGTGGTTAATGATTTGCCATTAGGTCGTAATATGGATGAATTGCTTCGTGTAGTCGATGCTTTACAATTCCACGAAGAACATGGCGAAGTTTGTCCAGCTGGTTGGACAAAAGGTGATGCGGGTATGAATGCAAGTCCTGCCGGTGTTGCTGAGTATTTGAACAAGAATGCCGATAAGTTGTAATTAAAAGTAAGCTTAAGGTTCAGGGTTTTTAATTAAACACCTGAACCTTGAGTGTTTTAGTTAGTTTAAGATTTTTTTTCCACAATATCCGCAAGCAGTTTCTTCCTAATTAAAAAAGCGACCGCAATGGCACAAAGAGCAGGAATTTGTACCAGTAAAAAAGTCATCGTTGCGCTTTTTGCAACAAGCCCTGCTAAAGCAGTAACCACTGTTAATTTAATTGCCCACCAAGTAATCCAGAAACCTATTAGTCCTATAATAGCCCATTTATAAGGCTGTTCCCCTTGGCTCTTTGCTGATAAAAAAAACCAAACCAGTACAGCAATTCCGGCAAGTTTAGCTAAAAACAACATATTCAAAACCTCGTTTATTATTATCTCGTTATACAATAGTCGCAATTCTTGCTAGCACATACTCGCGTCAGCTCAGCATGATATTCCATAATAGCCAATCGTACACTTTTTTAACAACAGGAAAGCAGTGTGTTAAAGCTCGTTAAAATAATTCTGTCTGTCATTGCGACTTTCCTATTATTGATAGTGATTGCTGTTTTTACTGCTTATTTTTTGATTGATCCAAATAATTACAAGTCTGAGATTGTCGCTGTTGTTAAAGAAAAAACCGGTAGAGAATTGAATTTGGCTGGGGAATTAAAATTATCTGTGCTTCCTTGGCTAGGTATTTCAACTGGGCAAATGTCCTTAAGTAATACAGCTGGCTTTCAAGATAAAAACTTCGCAACACTTGATGCGAGTGAGATTAAGCTTAATTTATTGCCATTATTGACTAGAAAAATTGATGTAAGTCGAATCGTTGTAAAAGGCTTGGTTTTAAATCTTGAGAAAAACTCAGTAGGTGAGCATAACTGGGATAGTTTTACATCTATAAACACGCCAGAACAAGCGGCACCGGCTATTAATAATAACGAGGAGTCGCTTGCAGTTAATAGCTTATCCGTTTTAGCTGTGGGTGGTATAGCCATTGAAAATGCACAAATAAACTGGCGCGATCAAGTAACAGCTAAGACGCTACTCTTTAACGACATTAATTTAAAGGTCGACAGCTTTGCTTTAGATAAGCCAGTAGCACTGAATCTAACAGGCTTAGTTATAAAACCTGATAGCCCTTATAAAGCCGCTATACAATTTAGTTCTCAGTTTATTTTGTCTGAAAAGTTAGAGACTTTCGTATTAAATAATAGTGAGCTACAGGCAACTATAAGCATTGAAAATACAGCAAAACCTATAGTGGCGACACTTGCTGTAGCTAATTTGTTGCTGGATAAGCCAGCACAAAGCGTTAAAACTTCTGGTGTAAAGCTTGTTGCCGACGAAATGGTGGTCAGCGCTGATTTAACAGGGCTTTATCTTGATGATCATTATGCTCTTCAAGGCCCGGTAATAATATCGACTTTTAATCCTAGAGAGCTTATGGCTAGGCTAGGCATTAAGATACCTGATTTATCAGATAAACAGGCTTTAACAGAGTCGTCACTGCGCTTTAATTTATCCGCGACAGACAAGACTCTTGAGTTACAAGAGCTAAGCTTAAATATCGATAATTCAAAAATAAAGGGTTCTGCACGGTTGCTGAGTTTTGTTGAGCCCGTCATAGCTATTAACTTAACAGCAGATTATCTTGATGTTGATCGTTATTTACCCTCAGTAAAAAACAATGTGGTTAGTAAATTTTTTAGCCCGCTAGTTGCTATGGCTTTGGCTACTTATAATGTTCCGACAGATTTGTTAAGCAAGTTCAGTGTCGATAGCCAATTGGGTTTGGCTAGTCTTAAGTTTAATGGCCTGTCATTAAATGACTACCAATTAAACTTGAAGGCAAGTAAGGGTCTGATTAACGCACAACAATCAGCTAAAGGTTTCTATAAGGGGGCTTATAGCGGCAATTTGAGTTTTGATATGCGTAATGCCAAAACCCTACTCGCCTTGGATGAAAAAATAACTCATGTCAATGTTGAATCCTTACTTAAAGACAGTAAAAGCAAGTTTCAAATGACAGGGTTGGTTGATGGCTCATGGCAGTTAAAGGGCCAGGGACAAACGATTGATGAGCTAAAGTCATCAGTGACGGGCGATATACATTTTTTATTTAAAGACACTGAAATCAAAGGCTTTAATTTACAAGCGATGCTGGATCGTGCTCATGTCAGTAGTGATGCCATAGATGCCCCTCAGGTGAATCATGATTTAACACGGTTTTCTAGTCTTTCAGGTAATTCCGTGCTGGCTAAGGGCATTATTCATACTAATGATTTAGTCGCAACTACCGCTACGCTGCATATTAACGGCAAGGGCAGTGTTGATCTTAATACAGAACAATTGGATTATAAATTACAGGCCCAGCTTATCAAGGCGGCAGCTACTCCCAGCAGTGCTGAGCAGCTTTATGATACGCCCATCTCAATGGCCGTCACCGGTAGCTTAAGTCAGCCTAATTATGCGCTAGACGTTTCGGCGCTATTAACAGAAAAGAACAAAGCCAAAATAGCGGCCTTTGTGGATAAGAATAAAGAAAAAATAGACAGTATCGTCAATAAGATTGACCAAAAAATAGGGCCGGGAGTCGGTAATTTATTAAAAGGTCTTTTTGGTAAGCACTGATCATGATGAGTCCTTTACTATTCCAGCAGCAGGTTCTGACTTGGTTCGATGTACATGGCCGTAAAGATTTACCTTGGCAGCAGGCTATCACGCCCTATAAAGTCTGGGTGTCAGAGATCATGTTGCAGCAAACGCAAGTCACTACCGTCATTCCTTACTTTAATGCCTTTATAGCGCAATTTCCGACCATCGAGCACTTGGCCAAAGCGCCGCTAGATCAGGTCTTGCATCAATGGTCAGGTTTGGGTTATTACGCAAGAGGGCGCAATCTGCATAAAGCCGCACAATTGATTGTGGCGCAGGGTTATTTTCCTGAAACGCTGGATGAGTTAGTGGCCTTGCCCGGCATAGGTATATCGACCGCAGGAGCTATTCTTAGCATCGTTTTCAAGAAAAGCGAACCTATCCTTGATGGTAATGTAAAAAGAGTGCTATCGCGCTTTAAAGCGGTTAATGGTTGGCCTGGCAATAGTCAGGTTAATAAAACCTTATGGGCGATCAGTGCGCAGCTGACGCCGATAACGCGAGTCGCAGATTACACGCAAGCGATGATGGATTTAGGCGCAACCATCTGTACGCGCAGTAAACCGGCTTGTGATAGCTGTCCTCTTGAAAGTCATTGCCTGGCTAGGCAGCAGGGTATCGTTTCCTTATTACCTACGCCTAAACCAAGGAAAGTATTGCCCGTAAAGACATTGGTTTTGTTAATGCTCAGTAATCATCTCAATCAAGTGTATTTGGAGAAAAGACCGCCTACCGGTATTTGGGGTGGTTTATGGAGTCTGCCAGAATTTGCTGATATTGATACCGCGCATGACTGGTGCTTAGCTAAACAGATAACAGCCTACGATACTCAGATGTTAGCCTTGCAGCGCCATACCTTCTCCCATTATCATTTAGATTACACAACGCTGTTGATGGAAACCGATAACCCTATAAATTTTGTGATGGAAGCAAATCAGGCGCTCTGGTATAACCCTAAGCAGAAAGAAGCGTTGGGTTTGCCAGCGCCTATAAAATTACTAGTGCAGCAACATATTGGAGATAACAACAATGACGAAAATGGTTAAGTGCGTAAAGTTAGGTATAGAAGCAGAAGGTCTTGATGACGTACCTTTTCCTGGTGCTAAGGGCTTAGAAATTTTTGAAAATGTTTCTAAGCAAGCTTGGAAAGAATGGTTAGCTAAACAAACGATGTTAATCAATGAGAATAAATTGGCCAGCTTTGATCCTAAGGCTAGAGAATTTTTAGCCAATGAGCGTACCAAGTTTTTATTTGAAGGCAATAACGAAATGCCTGAGGGTTACGTGCCGCCTAATGCCTAGGTGTGATTAACTGATGTTACCCAGATAGTGTGTGTTTTGTTTTTGTGTCGCTAATGCGACGGTTTTTGATAGGGTTCTCGCACCCGAAGGCGAGATACTTTCTTTTGCGCAGCTAAAAGAAAGTATCCAAAAAAAAGGCGGCTCGATTACCGCTCAATCTGTGCTCCTCGGTTTTGTTGCGGCAAACGAGAATAAAACGACGTCATTGCGTAATATCAGTGATTATAAGTGCAGGGATTAGCATTTTAGGGTGGATAAGCCTAGCGCATCCACCATTTCACATTTTTGAATCAGAAGCGTTGTCAGCGAGATTATATTCAAGCTGGTCGCTACTTAGGTGGATGCACTCTCGTTTGCCGCGCCAAGCTCCCTTTCGGGTAGGTAAGCCCGATTAACACAGCGGCCTCATTATTTGTTTTTTAAACTGCCGAATGGCTGCGTAACAGCAGTCCCGAATTAATATAATACAAGTTAAGGCAGGATACCCATAAATTAGGCGTAGCCCTAAAGTTCGCAGGGAAAGCACTACGTGTTGCAGGAAATGCCCTGAAGGTTGCAGGTAACGTGGCGGCTCTTTTTAGCAAAGTACCGCACTTGGCAGGGACTATGGCGAACGTCATAAATATACTCCCGAAGGTTTTTGTCCACTCCCTAAGGACAATAGTGAAAGGCAAACATATATTTATTAGTTTACTCAGATTTATTGTTTTAAGACTGAGGTCTTTAGTGCGGCTGGTCGAGTTCATAAGGAGGCAACTCCAAAGTCGAAGGAAGGCCCCGAAGGTCTTAGGACTCAAGGTGCAGGACGCGCTATTATAGCTAAAAGACGTAGTTTTTTTCTTGCAAGCTTCGCCATCGATGCCAGAAGATCGAGCTCTAGTGCTAAGATGTTTAGCTTTTACCTTTAAGCCAACAAGGATAGGCTTACGACTATGAGCACTGACAGTTTCTTTCCCAGCACAAAGGTCACGCTGATCGCTGTGCTTGCTCGTTATGTTTTAAGACGTCCTATTAACGGCGCGGACTGAGGCTGAGCGCAGAGGAAATTACTGCCATCTAGGGTGTGAGCGTAGCGACTTGTGTGCCTTTTGCTATAGAGCGCCTATGCACTCAAAAACATGGCATCGCCATAACTAAAAAACCGGTAAGACTCCTTTATGGCGTGTTGATAAGCATTTTTAATCTCATCGTAACCGGCAAACGCAGAAATCATCATTAACAAGGTAGATTCAGGTAAATGAAAGTTAGTTAATAAAGCGTCAACTGACTTAAAAGCATAGCCCGGTGTAATAAATAAAGCCGTGTCACCAAAGCCAGCCATCAATTGGCCGCTAGTAGAGGCTGATTCTAAAGCTCTGACCGCGGTAGTGCCAATAGCAATAACTCGCCCACCACGCTCTCTAGTGCGTTGTACTGCATCGACTGTGGCTTGTGGCACGGCAAAATACTCTTTGTGCATGACATGGTCGGCCAAGTTTTCTGCGCGCACCGGTTGAAAAGTGCCGCTACCTACATGTAAGGTGACGAAAGCTGTTGGTATGTTGAGAGCTTTAATTTTAGCCATTAGCGCCTCGTTAAAATGTAAGCCCGCAGTGGGAGCAGCTACAGCCCCCGCTTCTTTAGCAAACACCGTTTGATAGCGAGTTAAATCCGAGGCATCATCAGCGCGGGTAATATAAGGCGGTAAAGGGATATGGCCAATTAAATCTAATAGCTCCATTACGGTCGTGTTTGCAAACTCTAAGATAAATAAATCATCTGCTCGCCCTAGTACGGTACAGCTGTAGCCTTGATCCAGTTCGATTAAGGCGCCGGCTTTGGGCGACTTACTGGCTTTAATGTGAGCCAAAGCCTGATGATCGTCGAGTAGGCGTTCAATTAATATTTCAATTTTACCGCCGCTTTGCTTTTTTCCGTACAGCCTAGCGGGAATAACCTTAGTGTCATTAAAAACCAATAAATCTTGGTCATTAATTAAGTCAATAAAGTCGGTAAATTGCCGATCTGTTAGATGCCCTGAGTTTTTATCCATACACAAAAGGCGACTTGCATCACGTTCTGCTAAAGGTTTTTGGGCGATTAAGGAATCAGGTAATTGATAGGTAAAGTCACTTTTTTTCATAGCCGACGATATTATCAGGTTAAGGCCATGAATACACCATTAAAATAAGCTAGCTTTTACTAAAAACTGTCCTTATAATGTTCGTTCTTTGCCGGGATGGCGGAACTGGTAGACGCGCCGGATTCAAAATCCGGTTGGGGTGACTCAGTGCCGGTTCGATTCCGGCTCTCGGTACCAAATTCTGGTTTCGAGAAGTGCAAAGAAACCAATGGCTTAGAGAGCGTTACGTTCTCTAGGCCATTTTTCATTGTGTTGTAGTATTCTGTTAAAGCCTTCTGCGTGACACTAACGTGCCAGTAAAAAATAACTCCACACAATAAACCGCAATTCCTGCCAATAATTAAGGCACAAAAAGAACCTGTCAATCGGCTCCTAAATTGTCCATTACATTGCCCCAAATATTTTTGCATTCATCGATGCAAGCACCTTACTTAGATGACCGTCTGCTAAATGCGCGTAACGCTTCACCATGCTTAAGGTTTTATGTCCTAGCACTTCGGCTATCTCTGCCAATCTCCTTATACATAACTTATAACAGCACCAAATTCTTTTCAATTACAGAGAGTACTTCATCAAAAGCAGGCTGTCCTTGATAATAAAGCGCAGCACGGCGCTCATATTCCTTTTGGTAAAGATCTCGTGTATGAGCATCGCTTAGAACAAGAGCTTCATTTTCTATGAGGTCTTTCTGAAGATCAATATTGGGGAAACGCAGATTCTTATGGGCATAGTATTCATCCGTACCAATAAATGTTTGAACCAAATCATTTTGTAAAAGACAGAAAACATCATAGTAATGGCGCATAAAGTTAGGTGGAAATGTACCGCCCGCCGCTTGGTATTGTCTGTATTTAGTGACAATAGCTTGTAACTTTTCTACTAAAGTATAGCCGGGGTCATAACAATGAATTTGAAATGCTCTACTATCAAGGACATCAACTTTTTTATCTAAGGCAAAATCCATGGCCCATGAGCTGATGTCTAAGGGCCGATTTGGGATAACATTATCAAATCCAACTTCGAGTAGAACTCCTTCTTTAGCGCTGCCATCTGATGGAAACTTAGATTCATAATAAAGTCGAATACCGCCACTAAAATATTTCGGTGGGCTATCAAACTGCGTATCCCGATCAACGTTTACAATGCCAGGTATGCTGATGCTACTGGCCAGATAATCGTAATAGTTCTTGCGACCTAGGCAATCCTTTTCTTTGTCATGATTTCTGGATGTTCTTACTTGCATGCCTTTTGGAGGAACAATAAGAATATCAATGTCTTCAGAGAAACGATGAATGATACCGTATTCCTTAGAAAGTGATGTCCCACCCTTAAGCTGAAACTCGTACCCAGTGAGTTTGAGGCCATAAAGACAGTGCATGATCCAATAATCTTTTTCAGCTAGGTACGGATCGATATTACGCCCACCCGCAACGATTTGAATAAGATCGCTAAAATCAGTGTGCTCATGAAGATAAATATTAGGCGGCATGATTCATCTCGTCAGAACGGAAGAGTTTTTCAAAAAAATTCTTTGTTCTTGCTCCTGCATACATTGTAACGGCGCTCATTAGTTTGACCTTATCCATACTGCGTACTTTTTCGGCAACGTTATTTCGAACGCTTTCTTTGTCCTCAGCTAGGAACTTAAGATTGTTGATAAGATCGACTAACAAGAATTCAGGGCTGCTTTTTTCAGGAAATCGCGCTCTTTTCAAAAAAAAGAATTGTCGTCCATTCAGGTTATATCGGCCATCACGCTTATGGTTATAAACTAACTTCTCATTGTAAAGTTGCGTAGTGCCTACACCTAGGGAGTTATAGGCATTTAAAGATGCCATATAAAAATGATCGTCTTTAAGAAAAGCCCGAACAAGAGTTGCGTCCTCTGGCGGCACATCACCAAAAGCTGTTTTCTTAGGGTAATAGTAAAGCCCCCCCGCAAGCTTTTGAATAACTCCTTTGCCGACCAGTTGCTGTAAATGGCGATCGACGGAATTTGACCATTGAGCTAGATCAGTACGCCGATAAACTTGCCCAGGTTGAAGATGTTCTTGTAGTTCGTTAACTTTATGCATAGCCCCTCCTTAGTTGATACTATAAAACAACTTAGGGTTGTTGTCACATTTTAGTCTAAAAATCATGCATTACCTTGGTATTGTTTATATCTCCATTAACACAAATAATCTCAAGCCTAAAAATTAACTCTTATACTGCTAATTCGGTAGCAAGTAACTATTGTTATGCTTGATGCCATAATCAAACATCTCCAAATATTTTGGCATTCATGCTAGCAACTACATTGCTTACATGGTCGTCCGAAAGGTGAGCGTAACGCTTCACCATGCTTAAGGTTTTATGTCCTAGCACTTCGGCTATCTCTGCCAAACTAGCGCCATTCATCGCTAAATATGACGCTGTGCAATGTCTCAAGTCATGCCAGTGAAAGTCCTTAACGTCTGCTCGTTCCATTGCATATTTAAAAGCGCTCCTTATATCTATCGGTTTTTGTGATGGATTGTGAATTATATGATTTTCGACTAAGCATATATTTAAGAGCTGAATCGTCATTAAATTTAATGAACATTGAATTTTTATAGTAATGTCTTCAGGTAATTATGAGCTGAGTGTTAATTCCATATTTTATGGAGAATACGCTTAACTGAATGCGATTTTTAAATTTAAATATCATAAAGTGCTATAAAGTAAGGCATTAGCAATAATTCATAGCTTACTAGCAAAAAACACATGATTGAAGACATCAAAAAAACTCTCTGGGCTACTGCTGACAAGCTTCGCGCTAACATGGACGCCGCCGAATATAAGCACATCGTGCTCGGCCTGATCTTCGTCAAGTACATCTCGGACACCTTCCAGACACGTCGGGTAGAACTCACCAGTAAATTTACTGATAGCCAAGATGACTACTATTTGGATAATGCTGATTCAGACTTAATCAATATAGAACTAGAAGACCGCGACTATTACAAAGAGGTCAACGTGTTCTGGGTGCCGGAAGCCGCCCGCTGGGAAAGCTTACGCGCTCAAGCTAAGCAAGCTGACATAGGTAAACGTATCGACGACGCCTTGTCCTTGATTGAAACAGAAAACCCCAAGCTTAAGGGCATCCTCGATAAACGCTATGCTCGTGTACAACTGCCTGATGGCAAGCTTGGCGAACTGGTTGATCTAGTTTCACAAATTGGTTTTGGTGAATCTACAGATACGGCAAAAAATCATGCCCGTGATTTATTGGGACAGGTTTATGAATACTTTCTCGGACAGTTCGCCAGTGCTGAAGGTAAACGTGGTGGACAGTTCTATACGCCAGCATCGATAGTTAAAACCTTGGTCGCTGTACTCGCTCCGCATCATGGTCAGGTTTATGATCCTTGCTGTGGTTCCGGTGGTATGTTTGTGCAATCAGAGCGATTTATCGAAGCTCATGGCGGCAAATTGGGCGACGTATCCATTTATGGGCAAGAAGCCAATCCCACTACTTGGCGCTTAGCCGCTATGAATCTTGCCATACGTGGCATTGATTTTAATCTGGGTAAAGAACCCGCCGATACCTTCGTGCGTGATCAACATCCTGATCTGCGTGCTGATTTTGTACTTGCTAATCCACCATTCAATATCTCCGACTGGTGGCATGGCAGCCTGGAAGGTGATCCGCGCTGGGTTTACGGTACGCCACCGCAAGGCAACGCTAACTATGCCTGGCTGCAACATATGCTTTATCACCTAAAACCCACAGGTAGAGCCGGTATCGTGCTTGCTAATGGTTCCATGTCGTCCAGCCAGAACAGCGAAGGTGATATTCGTCGTGCCATGGTCGATGCCGACAAGGTAGAAGTGATGGTCGCACTGCCCGGTCAACTTTTTTTCAATACCACAATCCCCGCCTGTTTGTGGTTTTTAGTTAAAGAAAAACGGATTAGAAAAGGTGAAGTTCTGTTCATAGATGCCCGCAAACTCGGCAGCATGATCAGCCGCGTGCAATGCGAATTTACCGATGACATCATCGAACAAGTCGCCAGCACCGTTGCCGCCTGGCGTGGTGAGAGCACCTCAGGTGATGACTATGCTGATGTTGCAGGCTATTGCCGCAGCGTTACTCTGGCAGAAATCGCCGAACACGGGCATGTTTTAACGCCCGGTCGCTATGTGGGTGCGGAAGCCGTTGAAGACGATGACGAGGCCTTCGCTGACAAAATGCAAAAGCTGACCGAGACGTTGGGCGAGCAAATGGCGAAAGGCGCGGAACTGGATCAACTGATTCGCCTGAAGTTGGGAGGCTTGGGGTATGAGTTTTGATTTGGTCGATATAGAGAGTAAAGAGATTAACAATCCTGGTGCATTTGAAAATCAATACCCATATGTTTTTGTTGCTGAGGTCTGTTCAGTAGGTGATGGAGCGCATAGTAAAGTAAATCGAGTTTCAGAAGGACTGCCTTATTTAACTTCAAAGAATATAGGTCAAGGAAAGTTAAAACTTGATAACTATGATTGCATATCAAAAGAAGACTTTGAACGTTTGTTTCCTCAAAATAGTAAGGCGACAAGGCGGCCAATCGCTGGAGATGTGCTAATAGGCATTATTGGTACATTTGGTAACGCATACTTGTACAAAAATAATGATCATTTTGGATTTGCCAGTTCAATCGGAATTCTTCGTCCAAACCCCAAAGTACTTTTTCCAGGATTTTTGTATTACGTAATTACGAGTCAGAAATTTAAGAATGTTCACGCAAACTATAATGCGGGGTCTGTACAAGGGTATACAAACATTCCGACGATAAAAAAACTACAATTGCCATTGCCTCCGTTAAACGAGCAGAAGAAAATTGCAGCGTTACTTAAAAGCCTCGACGATCGTATAGCCTCACTACGCGAAACCAACACCACCCTCGAAGCCATCGCCCAAGCCCTGTTTAAATCCTGGTTCGTGGACTTCGATCCCGTATATGCCAAACAGCAAGGAAACGAGCCGGAAGGCATGGATACCTTCACCGCAGCTCTCTTCCCCGATAGCTTCGAAGAATCAGAACTGGGCTTGGTGCCGAGAGGGTGGTGGGTTGGAAATGTCGGTCAAATTGCTGAGATTATTGATTGTTTACATGCCAAAAAACCTGAACTATTAGGAGAAGGATGGCCATTTCTTCAGTTAAGTAACATCCGTGATGATGGCCTACTAGATGCTTCCAAGGTTTCCTATATAACTGAGGTAGATTACAAAAAATGGATCTCACGCATTGAAGTTAATCAAGGGGATTGCGTAATTACGAATGTTGGTCGTGTTGGTGCTGTTGCCCAGATACCAGCAGGATTCAAAGCAGCTATGGGACGAAACATGACTGCAATACGACCAAAAAATGAGTGGTTTTATCCGACGTATCTTGTTGAGCTACTTCAGTCTTCATGGATGCGAACTGAAATAAAAAGAAGAACAGATGTTGGTACTATTTTAGATGCACTTAATGTGCGCAATATTCCTGCTTTGCGTTGTGTTCTTGCTCCAAGCGAAGTAATGATAAGTTTTGAATCAACATGTCGTTCATTACGCGCAGCCATGGAAGCAAATTTGGAACGGATAAACAGTCTAGCTGCGATTCGCGACACCTTGCTCCCCCGCCTGATCTCCGGCCAACTCCGATTGCCAGAAGCCGTAGATACCAACTTATGAGCTATCAGCCTCCTTACACCATTACCCCACTGATATTGCAACGGGTAGCAGAAATTGTCGAATTGCTAACCCGTTGGAAAGTGGCCGGTGATAACGCACTGTCGCCGCAGTTACGCCGCAACAATCGAATCCGCACCATTCAGGCATCGCTGGCTATTGAAAATAACACCCTGAGCATCGAACAGGTGACTGCCGTATTGGAAGGCAAAACGGTGCTGGGTTTGCCGCGTGAAATCCAGGAAGTGCGTAACGCCTTTGCCGCGTATGAACAACTGCCGAACTGGCAAGCGCATTCTGCGACCGATCTACTAACTGCCCAGAGCTTATTAATGTCAGGCCTAGTCGATGACGCGGGCAGTTTTCGCTCCAAAGGTGTAGGCATTTACAATGACCAGATTTTAGTGCACATGGCGCCACCCGTCAGCCGGGTCGACGCATTAATGACTGATTTACTGGCTTGGCTGGCATCGGCTCCGGTACATCCGTTAATCGCCAGCTGCGTGTTCCATTACGAATTTGAGTTTATCCACCCGTTCGCTGATGGCAATGGTCGTATGGGCAGGCTTTGGCAAACGTTGATATTAAGCCAGTGGCAACCGCTATTGGCTTATTTACCCGTTGAATCGGTGATCAGAGTGCGGCAAACCGCTTATTACCAAGCTTTAGCAGTAGCGGACTCAACGCCTTTTATTGAATTTATGTTATACGCCTTGCTTGATGCCATGACAGAAGTGCTGGTAAAAACGTCGGGAAAAGTGTCGGGAAAAACGTCGGGGAAAATCCTGGCATTGATTCGTGAAAATGCCTTAGTAACGATCCCGGAATTAGCGGTTGCTATCGGGGTAAGCGAGCGTTCCATTGAACGTAACCTCAAAAAACTGCAAGCTGAAAATCATCTGTCACGTATCGGGCCGGCCAACGGCGGCTATTGGAAAGTCAGCGAATGATTGAAGATCAATTGGAGTCTGGAATTGAAACCGATAGAAAAAACTAACAAATTTGTTATACTGACTTTATGAACTTTACCATTAGCTATTACAACGAACGGGTTAAACAGCAAAGTCATGTTGCTGCCACCGGGAATATTAGCGGATTACATCCACTTGACCGATTTAATGCAAAGCCACGGCGCACAATTACAAATGCCGCATTCACGGGCAATGGGCGGCGGTTTGTTTGAATTACGTCCCAAGGGCAAAGAAGGCATCGGGCGGGTGTTTTATTACACACAAGTTGGACAGGCTATTGTTATTTTGCATAGCTTTGTTAAGAAAACCAACACTACGCCAGTCACCGATTTGCAGCTTGCCAGAAAACGACTAAAGGAGGTTAAAGATGAATAACGATACTTTTCAGCCTGTTCCGCACGATGCCGCATTTCGTGAGCAATTATTAAATAATCCAGCGGTGAAGGCCGCTTATGACACCAACATCGCGAAATACGCCATACTCGACGAAATACTCGGTGCCAGACGCGACGCAGGTTTAACCCAGGCGCAAGTCGCTGAACGCATGGGCACAAAAGCCTCGGCAGTCGCGCGATTGGAAAGTGCCTTGGTATCCGGCAAACATTCTCCCTCTATTGAAACCTTGCGTAAATATGCCGCCGCTGTCGGTAAAAAGCTGGAAGTGCATCTGGTTTAAACTTTCCTTAAAATAAACTATCAACGAGATTCTAATGAGCATTCAAGAAACAATTAATCAACATTTGAGCACTTTGCCTGAAAACCTGCATGCAGAAATTTTAAATTTTGTTTTATTTCTCGAATATCAACGACAACCAGGCAACATTACACCGTCTGCGTTTAGCGAAGAGCAACGCCGACAAAAATTGGGCGAATGTTTAGAGCAGTTAGCTAAACATAGTCCTTTTTCTGATATTAAAGATCCGATAGCATGGCAACGAGAAATTCGCAAAGATAGAGACTTGCCGGGGAGAGAATCATGATTGCCGACAGCAATTTATTCATTTATGTCACTCAACCAGACTATGGCTATTTAATTGACTGGTTCAAACAAAACACACCGCTAGCATCGGCTATTACACACGTTGAAACGCTAGATTATCACCGTTTACAAGCTGAAGATCAAGCACTATTGGTGCAATTATTCGGTTATTTAGGCTGTTTGTACCCGACCCCCGAAACGTTTACAACGGCTATTGAATTACGTCGGCAGCGCAAAATGTCATTGGGTGATGCGCTAATTGCCGCGACTGCGCTAGAACATCGGCTGATATTAGCGACCCGCAATGTAAAAGATTTTGAATGGATTACAGGTCTAAAAATCGTCAATCCAATTAGAGAAATGTTCTAATGACCGAAGACCAACTGGAACAAGAAACCCTAAGCTGGCTTACCGATGTGGGCTACACAGCCATTTATGGTCCTGATATTTCAATAGATGGCAATACACCGGAGCGCAGTAATTATACCCAAGTGGTGTTGGTCGAACGCTTACGTAACGCCATCAACCGGCTCAATCCCTTGGTGCCATTGGTCGCCCGTGATGATGCCTTGCAGCAAGTTTTAAATCTGGATACACCGGTTTTATTGGCGGCCAATCGCCATTTTCATCGTTTGCTGGTGAATGGCGTACCGGTTCAATACCAAAAAGACGGTGAAACCCGAGGCGATTTTGTCCGCCTGATTGACTGGGATAGCCCCTCATCCGGCTCTACAAGCCACCTTCTCCCGGCGGGAGAAGGGAACAATGAATGGCTGGCGATTAATCAGTTTTCCATCAAAGGCCAAAAATATACCCGTCGCCCTGATATTATTCTGTTTGTTAACGGTTTGCCGTTGGTGCTGTTGGAGCTGAAGAACCCTGCTGATTTGACTGCCGATGTCTGGAAGGCCTACGAGCAGCTACAAACCTATAAAGAACAAATACCGGATGTGTTTGAGTATAACGAAATACTGGTCGTGTCGGATGGTACGGAAGCGCTGATGGGCTCGCTGTCTGCTGACGCGGAACGTTTTATGGCTTGGCGTACCATTGACGGTGTAACGCTTGATCCCTTGGGTCAATTTAATGAGCTGGAAACATTGGTGCGCGGCGTTTTGGCTCCGGAATACTTGCTGGATTTTCTGCGCTTCTTTGTGCTGTTTGAAGATGACGGCACTTTGATAAAGAAGATTGCCGGTTACCATCAGTTTCATGCGGTGCGTTCGGCTATTACCCAAGTAGTCACGGCATCACGTCCCGGTGGCAATCAAAAAGGCGGCGTAGTCTGGCATACCCAAGGTTCCGGCAAAAGCATCACTATGACCTGCTTTGCCGCCCGCGTGATGCGGGAAGTCGCCATGGAAAACCCGACTATCGTGGTGATTACCGATCGCAACGATTTGGATGGTCAATTGTTTGGCGTGTTTTCCCTGTCGCAGGACTTATTGCGTGAGCAACCGGTTCAAGGTGAAACCCGTCAGGACTTAAGGGCCAAGTTGGCGA
The DNA here is from genome assembly GCA_945902915.1 of Crenothrix polyspora. GTDB lineage: Bacteria > Pseudomonadota > Gammaproteobacteria > Methylococcales > Methylomonadaceae > Methylobacter_C. The sequence goes on from CAMDNJ010000008.1 coordinate 39,929, forward strand.
ATCGTCCTTCCGGCGGTATCGTGTTTGCCACTATCCAGAAATTCATGCCGGGTGCCGATGAAGACCATTATCCGGTGTTATCAGATCGCCATAATATTGTCGTGATTGCTGATGAAGCGCATCGGACCCAATATGGTTTTGAGGCCAAACTTAAAACCAGAAAAGCCCCCCATAGTTATTTAAGTATTAACCTGCCTGCACAAGAAAATGCCATTGCGGATGTGTCTGCCTATTATCAGGTGGGTTATGCTCAGCATTTACGCGATGCCTTGCCCAATGCTACTTTCGTCGCGTTTACCGGCACACCGGTTTCTTCTGAAGACCGTGATACTCGTGCCGTGTTTGGTGATTATATTCATATCTATGATATGCAGCAGGCGCGTGATGATGGTGCGACAGTGCCGATTTATTTTGAATCACGTCTGGCTAAATTGGGCTTAAAAGCAGAGTTATTACCTGATATTGACGCCGAGGTGGATGAACTTGCAGAAGATGAAGAAGATGATCAGCAAGCTAAACTAAAAAGTCGCTGGGCCGCACTGGAACGTATTGTCGGCGCGGAACCGCGCATCCAGCAAGTGGCCGCTGATTTGGTTGCGCATTTTGAAGAACGCAGCAAGGCGCAAACCGGCAAAGCCATGATTGTCGCCATGAGTCGTGAAGTATCGGTGCATTTATATAATGCCATCATTGCCCTGCGACCGGAATGGCATGATGAAGACCCGGAAAAGGGCGTTATCAAAGTAGTAATGACCGGTTCTGCGAGTGACAAGCCGTTATTGCGACCACATATTTATTCAAAACAAATCAAAAAACGTTTAGAAAAACGTTTCAAAGATCCTGAAGATCCGATGCGTTTGGTAATAGTGCGGGATATGTGGCTGACCGGCTTTGACGCGCCCTGTGTGCATACCATGTATATCGACAAGCCCATGAAAGGTCATAACTTGATGCAAGCAATCGCGAGGGTTAATCGGGTGTTTCGTGATAAACAAGGTGGCTTGGTGGTCGATTACATTGGCATTGCCAGTGATTTAAAACAAGCCTTAAAGGAATATACGGCCAGTAAAGGGCGTGGCAGTTTAACGGTCGATGCCCATGAAGCCTATGCTGTGCTGGCAGAAAAGCTTGATATTCTACAAGCCATGTTACACGGCTTTGATTACAGTGACTTTTTAACTGGTGGTCATAAAACGCTAGCAAAAACAGCAAATCATGTACTCGGTATCAAAGAAGGTAAAAAGCGTTTTTGTGATACAGCACTGGCCATGTCCAAAGCCTTTACCTTATGTTGTACTTTAGATGAAGCCAAGGCCGTTCGTGAAGAAGTCGCTTTCTTTCAGGCGGTTAAAGTCTTACTGACCAAGAAAGAAATCAGCAGTAAAAAGAAAACCAATGAAGAGCGAGAGCTGGCGATACGCCAGATCATCGGTTCGGCAGTAGTCTCAGAAGAAGTAGTGGATATCTTTCATGCGGTGGGTCTGGAGAAACCCAATATTGGTATTCTGGATGAAGATTTTTTAAATGATGTCCGTAACCTACCTGAACGTAATCTTGCAGTGGAGTTACTGGAACGACTACTTGAAGGTGAAATAAAAAGTCGGTTTGCTAGCAATGTTGTACAACAAAACAAGTTCTCTGAACTGCTAGCCAACGTTATTAAGCGCTACCAAAACCGCTCTATTGAAACGGCCCAAGTGATGGAAGAATTGATCCAAATGGCCAAAAAGTTTAAGGAAGCGGTTAATCGTGGAGACGATCTCGGTCTTAATAATGATGAGCTAGCCTTTTATGATGCACTAGCAAACAACGAAGAGTCAGTACGTGAATTAGGTGATGAAACCCTCAAGAAAATTGCCCATGAACTAGCCGAGAGTTTGCGCAAAAGCACCAGTGTAGATTGGTCAGTCCGTGAAAGTGTTCGTGCTAGCCTGAGATTAATGGTGAAACGAATACTGCGCAAATATAAATACCCTCCGGATAAACAAGAAGAGGCTGTGCAGTTGGTTTTGGAGCAGGCTGAGAATTTGTGTGCGGAGTGGGCTTGAACTGATCTGTCCTGTCCTAGAAAAATTGTTTATACAAAAATCAAAAGCAGCTGGGCAAATCGGCGAAAATGCGTCAAAGTTGATCATTTAAATCGCTAACCTACTGTTATTTAATAGCAAGTGAACGAGTAAAAATAAACCCTGAAGGTGGTCAACCATAGGTACTGTTAAAATGGCCATAAGTTATGCCACTCTATATAAACTATAAATAATTGAGAAAAAGATGCCTATAAATTTTAAACGTATTGCTATTGTTACGGGTGCTACATCGGGTATTGGTGAAGCTACGGTAAGAAAGTTTATTGCCGAAGGCTATGCTGTCGTGGGCAACGGTCGCAATTCTCAAAAACTTGCCGAGTTAGAACAAGAATTAGGGGTAGCGTTTTGCGGTGTTGCCGGTGATGCTAGTGATCAAAAGATATTAGACGCGTTATTTACTATGGCTCATCAGCGCTTCGGTAAAGCGGCTGACATTATTATTGCCAATGCTGGTCGTGGTCTAGGTGGCTCTGTTAAAGATGCTGATTTAGCTGAATTTGAAAACGTACTAAAAATAAATGTAACAGGTACTCTAGCCTTACTTCAAAAAGCGGCAAAGCAAATGTTAGATCATCAGCACATTGATTACCCAACAGCAACGGCTGATATTGTCATTATAGGTTCAGTGGTTGGACGACATATTTCGCCATTTAGCGCGGTATATGGCGCTACAAAATTTGCAATCCATTCTTTGGCAGAAGGACTGCGCCGTGAACTTGGGCCTAAAGGTATTCGAGTTTCACTTGTTGAGCCTGGCTTGGTATTAAGTGGATTTCAAGAAGGAGCGGGTTACAGCGATGAGTTAGTGCAGAATTTTAAAGATAAGTTTGGCCCCTTACTGATTGGTGAAGATGTTGCCAATACGATTCACTTTATTGTTAGTCAAGCACCGCACGTACACATTAGCGATATTGTGGTGAGGCCGACGAGACAAGATTATCCATAATCCTTTGTAAAATAGATGCTCTGGATCCTGTACTAGATTAGTAAAGCGGGGCCTCTTCTTAAGCGAATTTCTGATTGAAAAATAACGTCGAGTTTATGTGACTGGGATGATACTCGATGCTGTTTTTCAATCAGAAATCTGCTTAAAAAAAATTCTTGTTTTACTGATCTATTATTAAGTTACAC
>CAMDNJ010000009.1 GCA_945902915.1 Crenothrix polyspora
AACCGGCGACCCACTAAAGCTCCATATTTATGATTATGTGTTTACCGATTCAGACACTGAACGTAAGTTTGTCAAAGAACTGGATACCAGTGCCGAGGTGGTGGTTTATGCCAAATTACCGAATGGTTTCTCTATACCCACCCCTGTAGGAGACTACAACCCGGATTGGGCCATTTCCTTTAAAGAAGGCGCGGTAAAACACATCTACTTTGTTGCCGAAACCAAAGGCTCAATGTCATCGATGGAGTTAAGAAAAATTGAAGACTGTAAAATTGAATGTGCCAAGAAGTTTTTTAGCAAAATAACGTCTGACCAAGTTAAGTATGACGTAGTGAGCAGTTATGGCAAGTTGATGGAATTAGTGTCTTAAGAATAAAAATATAATAACTTGAGCATTGTTTGTGGGAGCGGCTTTAGCCGCGTAATAGTCGCGGCTAAAGCTGCTCCCTCACATAACTAAAGCCTATAAGTGCTAGACCTTTATTGGCATTTACTTTCGCCGCAATTCAAGCACGTCATACAACCATCCATCATGACCATGGCTTTGGTACTGCACTTTTGGCAAAGTATGGCTTTTTCGGGGAACGCCTGACCTTCTGATTCGCCATGTTGCGCTTCAAATTCACGGCGTTTTTCATCTAAAAAGTTTTTTTGATGATCGGTCATGACATCGGGCTTGATCATGCCTATATGTTTAAGATGTGATTCAATGGCATAACCAATTTCAGCAACTAATGAAGGCATAAAGACTCCGCCTTTCTTAAAATAGCCACCACGCGGATCAAACACACCTTTCATTTCTTCAACCAAAAAGCAAGCATCCCCGCCCTTACGAAATACTGCCGAAATAACGCGCGTCAGCGCTAACACCCATTGAAAATGCTCCATATTTTTGGAGTTGATAAAGATTTCATAAGGTCGGCGTTCTTCATGAGTCGTGCCAAGGTTCAACACCATATCATTAATAGTGATATACAAAGCGTGTTCAGACTGCGGAGTTTTAATCTTATAAGTAGAGCCTAACAGTACTTCTGGGCGCTCTACTTTTTCGTGCATACTTTCTAACGATAACTCGGGTTTAACTGGCTCGGTAGTATCTTTAGTCACTACTTTGTAGCTGACGATTTTTTTAGCAATTTTATGTGTCATGTTCAACTCTCTGTTTAGTATTAAGGCCGCAAGTTAAATTAAAACTTTCCGTAATAACCTTCTTTCAAGGCATCAAACAGATTAGCTGCACTATGAATTTCGCCATCGTACTCGACATCGTCATTACCTTTAAATTCTACGACGTGTCCATCTTCCAAAGTAAATTGATAAGTGGTGTTTTCCAAATCAGATTCTTTAACGAGTACACCTTGGAATACTTCTGGATTAAAACGGAAGGTCGTGCAGCCCTTTAAACCTTTGTCATAGGCATACTCATAAATAGACTTAAAGTCTTCATAAGGAAAGTCGGTAGGCACATTCGCTGTTTTGGAAATAGACGAGTCTATCCATTTTTGCGCAGCCGCTTGTATATCAACATGTTGCTTAGGACTAACATCATCTGCGGCAATAAAATAATCGGGTAGCTTTTGATCTGGATCTTCACTATAAGGCATAGCCTTAGGATTAATCATTTCTCTATAGGCCAATAATTCAAAAGAAAATACATCGATCTTTTCTTTTGATTTTTTACCTGCACGAATCACATTACGAGAATAATGATGAGCAAAACTTGGCTCTATGCCATTACTGGCGTTATTGGCTAATGACAAAGAAATTGTTCCTGTCGGTGCAATAGAACTGTGATGGGTAAAGCGCGCGCCGGTTTCAATCAATTCAGCAATTAACTCTGGCTCTTCCTTTGCGATTTGCTGCATATAGCGACTGTATTTTGCATGTAACACTTTGCCTGAAATGGAGTCACCCACTTTGTAGCCATCCGCGATCATTTCAGGACGCTTGTGCAGCATTTCACCGTTGACGGTAAATAATTGCTCCATAATAGGGGCAGGGCCTTTTTCTTTCGCTAACGATAAGCCCGCTTTCCAGCCTTCTATCGATAAAACCTTAGTTACTTCTTCGGTAAAACTTAAAGAAGCATCGTCACCATATCTCATACCCAACATAGTCACTGTTGAACCTAAGCCCAAGTAGCCCATGCCATGGCGACGTTTACTAATAATTTCTTCGCGTTGTTTAGGTAAAGGCAAGCCATTAATTTCGACGACATTATCTAGCATACGTGTGAAAATTTTGATGGCTTTACGATAGGTATCCCAATCAAAATAGGCATCATTGGTAAAAGGTTTTTTAACAAAACGAGTCAAGTTAATAGAACCCAGCAAACAACTACCATAAGGTGGTAAAGGTTGCTCTCCGCAAGGATTGGTTGCGCGAATCTTCTCGCAAAACCAGTTATTATTCATTTCGTTAACTTTGTCGATCAAAATAAAGCCAGGCTCAGCATAATCATAAGTGGAACTCATGATAATGTCCCATAAGCGACGCGCTGGTAAGGTTTTAGATATCTTACAAGCAATCAAGCCATCGCTATTAAGTACATATCCTTCTGTAACAGGAAGATCACGCCAAATAATTTTTTCGCGGTCATTTAAATCTAACTGATCTAACTGAACTTCCTTTTCAGTGACTGGGAAAGATAAAAACCAAGGTAAATCGCCTTTAACAGCTTGCATAAATTCAGCCGTAATCAACAACGACAAGTTAAATTGGCGCAAACGACCATCTTCACGCTTAACTCTTATAAAATCAATGACATCAGGATGGCCTATATCAAAAGTGGCCATTTGTGCGCCACGACGACCACCCGCAGAGGAAACGGTAAAGCACATCTTGTCATAAATATCCATGAAGGATAGTGGTCCCGAGGTATAAGCGCCCGCACCCGAAACATAGGCGTCTTTTGGTCTTAAGGTAGAAAACTCATAACCAATCCCACAGCCGGCCTTTAAGGTAAGTCCTGCCTCATGCACCTTACCGAGGATATCATCCATAGAATCTGCGATAGTCCCTGATACCGTACAGTTAATCGTTGACGTCGCAGGTTTATGATCTAGTGCGCCGGCATTTGAGACGATTCGTCCAGCAGGAATAACACCTTGACGTAAAGCCCAGAGAAATTCTTTATAGTATTGTTCCTGTTTCGCACGGCCTTTTTCTACACCTGACAAGGCCATAGCAACCCGCTGATAAGTTTCATCAATAGAGCCGTCTACCGCTAAGCCATCTTTACTTTTTAAACGATATTTTGTATCCCAAATATCCATAGAGGCATCTTGGAAAGGAATTTCCGTAACAGTATTAGCGATAACATGAAGTTTTGCTGGCATGGTTTATTGATCTCTGCAAGTAATAATGAATAGGTGAATAGCGAATAAATCACTAGCTGATATCTCGGAGAGTTCTTGCTCTAAAATATCTATATGTAGTTTGTTTTTAATATTTAGACACAATATATAGTGTTTTATGAAAGAAACAACTGATTTATTGGCTAAGCTAATAAGCACCCAATCAAAGCTTATCTAGGTGCTTGTTTTGTAAGCTATGGGCTTTCTTAAAGGCAAGCTTTCTATGCAAGAAATTTTTTTATCGCTATTTCCAGTTGCCGCTATAAAATCACTGCAAACTATGACGAGCCTATTTTTATCACTAACATTTAACATTCCATTGACAAATCCTGACTATTATCAAAGGTCTCCCATGGCTATAACTTAATATAGAGACATATAGCTTCAGTATTTTTCCCAACATTTTAAATTTATACCATGTAAAATTGTGAACTTGTTTTTTGTTATTTTTGGGATGTTAACGTGTTTAGAGGAACTACCATTCTTTCTGTACGTCGAGGCGGCAAAGTTGTCATCGGTGGCGATGGCCAAGTCACATTAGGTAATACGGTCATGAAAGGCAATGCCCGTAAAGTACGCAGACTTTATCATGATAAAGTTATCGCTGGTTTTGCAGGCGCCACATCAGATGCTTTTACCTTATTTGAACACTTTGAAGGTAAACTGGAAAAGCATCGTGGCAACCTTACCCGTGCAGCAGTTGAGATGGCTAAAGATTGGCGTACAGACCGCGCTTTACGTAAACTAGAAGCCTTACTCACCATCGCTGACTCAAGAACCTCATTAATTATTTCCGGTACCGGTGATGTTATCGAACCTGAATTTAACTTAATGGCCATCGGTTCAGGTGGGGCCTTTGCTCAAGCGGCTGCTCGCGCATTATTGGAAAACACCGACCTTAGTGCTAGGGAAATTGTCGAGAGATCTTTAAATATTGCTGCCGATATTTGTATTTATACCAATCATAATCTTCGTATAGAAGAGCTAGACGCAGAACCCAACGAGTAAGCGCATGACACAAATGACCCCTAAAGAAATTGTAAGCGAATTAGATAAGCATATTGTTGGTCAAGCCAGCGCCAAGCGTTCAGTGGCGATTGCACTAAGAAACCGTTGGCGTCGCCAGCAAGTTGATCCTGCCTTACGTGATGAAATCACACCTAAAAATATCTTGATGATAGGCCCTACCGGCGTAGGTAAAACTGAAATCGCAAGACGTTTGGCAAGATTAGCCAACGCCCCCTTTATTAAGATAGAAGCCACCAAATTTACTGAAGTCGGCTATGTTGGCCGTGATGTTGAATCTATCATTCGTGACTTGGCTGATACTGCCATCAAAATGACACGGTTAGTAGAAATGGAAAAGGTTCAAAACAAAGCCTTTGATGCCGCTGAAGAAAAAGTTTTAGACTTACTTTTACCTAAAGCGGATGGAGGTATGTTATCCGATACCCAAGAAGCGACTCGTCAAAAAATGCGTAAGAAATTGCGAGAAGGCGATCTGGATGATAAAGAAATAGAAATTGATGTGCATGTTGCGCCTATTGGCGTAGAGATCATGGCTCCTCCTGGTATGGAAGAAATGACCAGTCAGTTACAAGGCATGTTTCAAAGCATGGGCTCAGGTAAAACTAAGTCTCGCAAAATGTCTATTAAAAAAGCCTTACAAACTTTGCAAGAAGAAGAAGCGGCTAAATTAGTTAATGAAGACGATATACGCACACGAGCAGTCGATGCTGTAGAACAAAACGGCATCGTCTTCTTAGACGAAATCGACAAAATTTGTAAACGTTCAGAAATGGGCAGTGGCGGCAGCGATGTCTCGCGCGAAGGCGTACAGCGTGATTTACTACCCTTAGTTGAAGGTAGTACGGTTAGCACCAAATATGGCACGATTAAAACCGATCATATCTTATTTATTGCTTCAGGTGCTTTTCATGTCGCCAAGCCTTCTGACATGATTCCCGAACTACAAGGACGCTTCCCGATTCGTGTTGAACTCAGCGCCTTGTCAGCCGATGATTTTGTGCGTATTTTAACCGAACCGAATGCTTCATTAACTGAACAATATATCGCTTTATTGGCTACAGAAGGCGTGTCATTAAGCTTCACCCCAGAAGGTATACTGCGTATTGCAGAACTCGCATGGGAAGTTAATGAAAGCACTGAAAATATCGGTGCCAGACGTTTACACACCATGCTGGAGCGCTTGTTGGAAACTATTTCCTATGACGCCCCTGACTTAATCGAAAAAACGATCGTTATTGACGCATCTTATGTCAATCAAAGTTTAGCCGAACTGGTTAAAGACGAAGATTTAAGTCGCTATATTTTATAGCTTGGTGTCCGACTAGGTAACTCGCAATAAATAAAATATCCCATAGGCTGTGCTGAAGACTAGTGAAGTGCTTGTTATTGTGTCTTACGCTACAACTAATCCGATTTATTTCACTGATGTTTTTAAATCCCATGCGCTTAACTGTAACACCTTGCAACACTTGGCCTACTGAAATCAAACTGCATCAAGTATCCGACATACTTGAAATCAGCTTTGATGACGGCAGCGTCTTTAAACTGCCCTGTGAATATTTGCGTGTCTACACGCCTTCAGCAGAAGCAGTCGGACATGCGCCCGGCCAAGAAATTCTGCAGCTAGGTAAAGAAGCCGTCAGTATTAACGAAATTAAACCCATAGGTAACTATGCCATTTGTCCCATCTTTAGCGACGGACATAATAGTGGCATTTACACTTGGGATTTATTATATAAACTAGGCGCTGAATATAAAGCCTTATGGGCTAACTACCTAAACGAACTTAAAGATGCCGGACACCCGCGTCAAGAATCACTTAATACACGGTATAACTAATGACAAACGATAACACCACCCATTTTGGTTTCAAGCAAGTTGCCACCGATGAAAAAGTTAATCTGGTACGAGGCGTATTTGATTCGGTTGCCGGACAATATGACATCATGAATGATTTGATGTCACTGGGCATACACCGTATTTGGAAGCGCGTTGCCGTACAACTCAGCAATGTGCGCCAAGGTGAAAAAGTGCTGGATTTAGCCGGTGGAACAGGCGATTTAACGATACTCTTTGAACAACGCGTCGGCAAAGACGGCCAAGTCGTTTTGGCCGATATTAATTCTGAAATGTTACGCACCGGTCGTAGTCGTCTGATTGATAAAGGCTTAGTAGGTAATATTCGTTATGCCCAAGTTAATGCCGAATGCTTACCCTTCGAAGATAATACCTTTGATTGTGTGTGTATTGCTTTTGGTCTGCGCAATGTCACTGATAAAGACGCTGCCTTACGCTCTATGCATAGAGTATTAAAACCAGGTGGTCGCGTCATCGTCTTGGAGTTCTCTCATCCTGTCGATAAAGTCACCGAAAAAGTCTACGACTTTTATTCATTCAAGTTATTACCCAAAATTGGTAAGTTCGTTGCCAAAGATGAAGACAGCTACCGCTATCTTGCCGAATCTATTCGTATGCACCCAAAGCAAGACGAACTTAAAAAAATGATGGAGAACGCAGGCCTAGAACGCTGTGAATACTTCAACATGACCCAAGGCATTGTTGCTGTACATAGAGGTTATAAAATCTAATATGGCGATTAAAGCCTTGTTGATGAATGCCTTAGAAACAGCCATCAATCAATATATTAGTTTAGACCCTAATGCCTCTACTTTTTTAGCGCCCTTAGCTGGAAAAGTTATCAAGGTAGCAATAACGTCGCTTAATGAAGACCTCTATCTGTGCCCTAGCGCAGATGCCATACAGCTACTCGATTTCAGCTCAGAGCCAGCTGACACGCAATTAACTGGCTCAGTGTTTGCTTTTGGCTTAATGGGTTTAAGCTCCAAACCTATGCGTTCGATTTTTTCTGGTGACATACAAATCGAAGGCGATATGCAACTAGGCCGCAAGTTTCAAGCGCTATTTTCTAAACTAGAAATTAATCTCGAACCGCATGTTGCTCGCTACACGGGCGACAATGTCGCCCAGCAGCTTAGTCAGTTTTTTAAATCCGGTCAAGAATGGAGCAAAGAGTCTATTGAAAGTTTTAGGCTAAATGTCTCAGAATATTTACAAGAAGAAACGCGCGAACTTCCTTCTGAGCCAGAAGTAGCTATTTTCCATTCCCAAGTAGATGAGTTACGCACGCAGTTTGATAGACTGCAAAGTCGTATAGAGCGATTAGAACATGCTCTCCTGAATAAATCGTAGTTATTCAGTAACGTTGCTTTAGTCTCGTTTGCAGCGCTGAGCACCGCAGGTTTTGTCGGGATTAGCCCGAAGGGGCGCGGCATGGATGCCTTGGGTCGGTAGGAGGGCAGGACGCCCTCTCTACCGACCCAAGGCAAAACCGAGGAGCGCAGATCGAGCTGCAATCGAGCCGCCTTTTCTTTGGATACTTTCTAAAGGCTGCCCAAAAGAAAGTATCTCGCCTTCGGGTGCGAAGACCCGATTAACACATCGTCGCGATAGCGACTTCATTATTTGTTATTTTAATCCGCTGAATGGCTGCGTAACATCGGTTAATAATTACAATAAATCTAACTAAAGCCCAACACCTAAAGGTAATTCGTGATCCGACCTAACATATTATTACGCCTGATCCATATCAACTGGGTACTGGTCGTTCACGGCCTAGACGAAATTATTTTAAAGACCCATTTATTTCGCCCTATACGCTATTTAGCTGTTTTTACCCCCAGTTATTGGCTTAAGAAAAAAACCGAACCGCGTGGCGTTAGGATTAGGCGGGCACTGGAAGACTTAGGGCCTATTTATGTCAAATTCGGCCAAGCCTTATCGACGCGCAAAGATTTACTGCCTGATGATATTGCCGATGAGCTGGTAAAACTACAAGACCGAGTCCCGCCTTTTAGTAACGACATTGCTCGTAATATTATCGAAAAAGAACTAGGCATGTCCATTGCCGAGGCTTTTGCAGAATTTGATGCCACGCCTTTAGCCTCAGCCTCGGTAGCCCAAGTGCATACTGCCATCTTGCATAGCGGCGAGAATGTAGTGGTTAAGGTTTTGCGCCCTGATATTGAAGCGCGTATTCGTTCTGATATCGGCTTACTTTATGAACTCGCAGGTTTTGCAGAACGCTTCTGGCCTGATGCCAAACGCTTACGCGCTAAAGAAGTCGTCGCCGAATTTGAAAAAACCACCTTAGATGAATTAGATTTAGTTAGAGAAGCCGCCAACGCGGCTAAATTGCGCCGCAATTTTGAAAACTCAGAACTTATCTATATCCCCGAAGTTCATTGGCCATTGACCCGTCAAAAAGTTATGGTCATGGAACGCATTTATGGCATACCGGTTGGTGACATTGAACAACTTAAAGCCAGTGGTGCTGATTTCAAAGCATTGGCAGAACGCGGCGTAGAAATATTTTTTACGCAAGTGTTTAGAGATAACTTCTTTCATGCCGACATGCATCCCGGCAATATCTTCGTTGATTTACCGGACAAATACATCGCAGTAGATTTTGGTATCGTTGGTTCTTTATCGCTTTCTGATCAGCGTTATCTGGCAGAAAACTTCTTAGCGTTTTTTAACCGCGATTACCGTAAAGTCGCAGAAATGCACGTAGAATCTGGCTGGGTACCTAGCACCACGCGCATAGAAGAATTTGAATCGGCCATACGCAGCGTTTGTGAACCTATCTTTGAAAAACCCCTCAAGGATATTTCCTTTGGCCAATTATTACTGCGCTTGTTTCAGACCGCTCAACGCTTTGATATGCGTGTACAACCCCAACTGGTGTTGTTACAAAAAACTTTACTCAATATTGAAGGCTTAGGCAGACAGCTTTATCCAGAACTAGACTTATGGCAAACCGCCAAACCTTACTTAGAAAAATGGTTTCATGAACGCATAGGCCCTAAAGCCAAAATTGATAAAATCATTAAACAGCTTCCTGAGTTTGCCGAGCAATTTCCGCAAATACCCTCATTACTGTACAAGGCCTTAGATAGTGCCGCACAAAGCCAAGCTAACACACAAGCACAGCAACAAGAACTAAAATTATTACGGCAGCAAATAACTGATAATCATCGCAGCACCTTATGGGCGATGATTATCAGTGCGACAGTCATCAGTTTGGCGATATTGTTTCAATAGCGAACGAACGAATCAATTAACAACCGACTTGCCCCAGTTTAATACTGGCTGTTGTGGTATTACCATTGGTATCACAAAAAGTATAAGTGCCATTGCCGTTGTCGTAGACAGTATTGGTATAATTCAAACCATCGTGATAAGAATAGTTAACAGTATTCCCTGAGATAGCCCAAGTTCCTACTGGTGCAGTAGGATCATTCTTACTACTGGGGCCATGTTTATAATCAATCAAATTATTCATACCACCAGAAGGTCCTTGATGATATTCCTGCCCTTGCCAATTATTTGCAACACCTACACAAACTGTACTACCCTCTAATAATGTTTTGAGGGCAACAATAGGTGGCGCACCTTGAATTGTGATAGTGGGTGGATTAGAGCCAGTGCCAGACACAACAAGTGGTATCATGTTAGGGCTAAGTGAAACAAAGGTTATGGTAGCGCCTGATACCAGTGCATTCGTCGTCCCCCAACCCGAAATAGCGGTAGCCCCAAAATCAGAATTGTTACGTCCACCTCCACTTCCTATAAGTTTTTCAGCAAAAGCAGTAGCGACATCGCTACCCGATTTGTAGGAGCCTGAACCATTTGCAGTTAAAGTCAAGCCACTAACTGTCGCCGCCTCCTTATTGGCTATTGCACCAAAAGTAACGACCGTATTGCCAGACATAGTAGCATTAGCCATAACTTGTCCTGTCGTCGGACAAACTGCTAGCGCGTCAGCCATTAGAGTATTGAGCATTAACAAACTACTGATAAAAATTATAGGTTTCATTAGGGTATTTCCTCTGCTAACTAAAGATAAAAAAAGACACTCGACTAACGGCAATGATCTTGCCACTAAACCACTAATTGCGCAAGCTTAAAGGCAATAAAAATATTTAAATGAATAAGGGCGTAGTTTATATACTAGTTAAATGTAAGCCTTAAGAAGCTAAAGTAGTTATATGTTCCAGATTTAATAAGCAGCCGAATGCTTAGAGTAAGCACGGTTGTGCTAAACTATGCGACATTAAACCCACTTTACGCGAAGATTTGCTTACCCGCATGGCACTTAAGTCAACCATCTATAAAGCCGACTGTCAGATTGCTGACATGGATAGAGGCTATTATGCTTCGCATAACCTGACCATTGCCCTGCATCCTTCCGAAACCGAAGAACGTATGATGGTGCGCTTAGTGGCTTTTGTACTCAATGCCCATGAGCATTTACAATTTTCTAAAGGCTTAAGCTCAGAAGATGAACCTGATATTTGGCAAAAAAGTTTAACCGATGACATCGAACTCTGGATCGATGTAGGCATGCCCGATGAAAAGCGCATCCGCAAAGCATCGAACCGAGCAGAGCAGGCGCTGATCTATACCTATGGCGGACGTAATAACGTTTGGTGGACACAGATTGAAAATAAACTAAATCGTTTTAACAACATCAAGATCATTAACTTACCCAAAACAGACACTGACCAATTAGCAACACTGATAAAACGCAGTATGCAATTACAAATCAGCCTACAAGATGGTCAACTTTGGCTGAGCGATGAGCACCATAGCGCTCATATAAGGCCTGAAATCTGGCTAAGCTAAGCAGTCATATAGTCAGTTTGAGTAAGCTTGGGTAGCTTTCCACTCAATAACAATCAACCAAACATCTAACTTTTTACTCTACTCTTCGGAACCATACCTTGATCTCTACAGCTAACATCACTATGCAATTTGGGGCTAAGCCCTTATTTGAAAACGTCTCCGTTAAATTTGGTGACGGCAACCGTTACGGCCTAATCGGCGCTAATGGCTGCGGAAAATCAACCTTCATGAAAATACTGAGCGGCGATTTAGACCCCTCAGCAGGCAACGTCAGTGTCAGCCCTAATGAGCGTCTAGGTGTGTTACGTCAAGATCAATTCGCCTATGAAAACTTCCGTGTATTAGATGTGGTCATGATGGGCCATGCTGAAATGTGGGCGGCCATGTCCGAACGTGATGCCATTTACGCCAACCTCGAAGCCTCTGAAGATGATTACATGCATGCCGCAGAGCTTGAGGCGGTAGTCGGCGAATATAACGGCTATACTGCAGAATCGCGTGCTGGTGAATTACTGTTGGGTCTGGACATTCCTTTAGAACAGCATAATGGCTTAATGAGTTCTGTCGCTCCGGGCTGGAAATTACGTGTTTTGTTAGCGCAAGCCTTGTTTGCCAATCCAGACATTATGTTACTGGATGAACCGACCAACAACTTGGACATCAACACCATACGCTGGCTAGAAAACATACTCAACCAACGCGATTGCACCATGGTTATCATCTCGCATGATCGCCATTTTTTAAACAGTGTCTGCACACACATGGCCGACATGGATTATGGTGAACTCCGTGTTTATCCCGGCAACTATGACGACTACATGATTGCCGTCACCGAAGTGCGTGAACGTTTACTGTCTGGCAACGCCAAGAAAAAAGTTCAGATTGCCGAACTGCAATCTTTCGTAAGCCGATTTTCAGCCAATGCCTCTAAAGCTAAGCAAGCGACTTCACGCGCCAAGCAATTGGATAAAATCAAACTGGATGAAGTTAAACCCTCTAGTCGTGTTAATCCCTTTTTGCGTTTTGATCAAACAAAAAAGCTGCATCGCTTAGCCTTAGAAGTTGAAGACTTAAGTAAAGGCTACGGTGAAGCACCTTTATTCCAAAACCTAAAACTCTTGATAGCAGTTGGTGAACGTGTTGCGATCATAGGCCCTAACGGTATTGGTAAATCGACGCTATTACGTACCTTGGTGGGTGATTTAATGCCTGATACTGGCCTAGTCAAATGGTCTGAAAACTCTGAAATAGGTTACTTTGCCCAAGATCACACCGAAGACTTTGCCGAAAACTTAACTCTAATAGATTGGATGGGGCAATGGCGTAAAGAAAGCGACGATGATCAAGCCATACGCGGCACCTTAGGCCGTTTATTATTTACCGCCGATGACATTAACAAACCCGTTAAAGTTCTTTCTGGTGGTGAGCAAGGTCGTATGTTATTTGGTAAATTAATCTTACAAAAGAACAATATCATGGTGATGGATGAGCCTACTAACCATTTAGACATGGAGTCTATTGAATCGCTAAATACCGCCTTAGAAAACTACCCAGGCACTTTGATTTTTGTTAGTCATGATAGAGAATTTGTCTCATCCTTAGCCACCCGTATTATTGAATTAACACCGAATGGTATTGTTGATTTTAGCGGTAATTATGAAGACTATTTAAATAGTCAAGCCTAATGTATTTAAGCAAGGATAGGCAAACGGCCCATCCTTACTCTATCCCTTTAAACTAATGAGTAACCACTCATTAACACTTATAAGCCACCCTCATTTTGTGCGTCGTCGTCGACGACGCGGTGAAATTCTGCATAGCGCCCGAAGCAATCCATAATCTAAATGTAATGTTGTAATAAAAATTCCCCTGCCTCTTAAATATATCACCCTAGCAACCTTGTTAATGATCCATTTGCATACACGACCTAACCATTAAAAACAGTGCTTGATGAATTGCTGATGTAATCATCATTGTAGAAAAATAAATTCGACGACTTATTCTAAAAGACTATTGTTAACTACTTAGCAGTATCTATGCCAAAACATAAAAATAGCTGTGATAACAATCTATTGAGATTTATGGCTCTTGAAATCAATATTCTTAGCAAGCTGTTTTTGGTTCATTGTAAATAAATCCGACGCTTACGCTGAATTAAGCTGTATTAATCAGTGAACATTGATGCTTAACAAATTGATTTCCCTAACTTTATCTAGTGTAAAAAATTTTGACAATGAAAGATTGAATAAATATGTAGTGCAAACTAGGGCCAAAATGGATGATTTACAAAACTAATATGCAAATATAGGGCTCTTTCACTAGGGCATTAACTATTGTGTAGGAATGTACTAATACTAGAATTGGAAACAACGTCTCCCATATAGGATTAACCATAAAATAACGAGAGAGCGCTTACCCATTTTAAGAAACAGGGTAGTTGCTCCAAAGGTCGCATACTGAATTGAAAATAATAATAGCGCGCTTGCCAGCATGATGGCACTAAATAAATACGACCTTGCTTGAAATGAGTTTCCAGCAAAATATGAGGGCGGATGGATTCAATGAACATCATGAAAAAGGCAATTTAACAAAATAATACACTTGTTGGGCTGATTAAAGAGGCCGCCCAATCCAAAGCTAAACCTCTATGCTGCTATCGATTTGGGCTTGTTAATTTCAAAGCGCTATTTGAACAATCACCCGTACTAATAACCCCTAAAAACGCATTCAGCTCTACTTTGCATTTTTCTATAGTTAAACCATTAGCGCCATCACTAGATATATTGGTCACATAAGGCCCCGCTGTTGTGCAGCCCGCTAATAATAAGACGGCGCAAAAAACAAAATTACTTTTCGATATATTCATAGTGCTCTCCTAAAGCAGTTAAAAAATTACGCTGAAATAGTACAAAATTTATGCGTTAAGCATGTAAATCGAGCAGGCAAGGCCATTAAACCCCGACAGTAATACTCAACACATCGCTCCAGTGCCCGACTTGTTCGTCATGTAGGCGATAAATGGCTTTATATCTCCATAGAGCACTAGTGCTAGGTAAGGGATAGTTATCATTGGTATTGGGCTCGGTGTTGATAGTCAGAAAAACAAAACTAGCACCATCACCACGGTCTACCCAAATTTCTATAGCTGCTGCAGTCCCTTTAGTCCAAGCGATGATCGGATGTCCGGCTTTATTTTGAATGCTGAGGATGGGTTTCCAGGTACTAGGATCTACCACACTACTTGTGCCAACCAAACCTAAATCTAAACCTATCGCCGAGGTATAGTTTTTATGACTTTTAAGATGCACACCTAAGGCCGATAGCCTAGGAATAATGCCAGGGCTGACCGCAGATGGCATGGGTTCAGCCAGCATCGGTGCCACTGCCCAATCGGCACCACCAGCACCACCATCACGCAGTAAATTTTTAAATTCAGTTAAATGATGGGTATAGGCCTGCATATTCGCCAAGCTTTTCATGGCATAGCGAAAAGCAGCCGCATCTGCTTGTAGGCTGGCCAAATCTTCATTACTTACCTCCAATACGGCGGTATAATGGGGCAAAATACTGGCGGCATGATCTAACAGATCGGCTTTTCCGCTATCGGTGCTGGGCATAAAACTATTACTCATCATGATTAATTCCTTAAAGTTAAGTGTGGGTTCAGATTAAATTTAGCAACATTTAAGCCAACACTTACTTTTCTTAGCTTTAATAGGGTAAGTGCTTCTGTATCAAGAGGCACATCTGCTAATGTGTAAAAAAACCTGACATATTAAAACGCTACGCACTATGACAAACAGCTTAAGTCGGCATTATTGACAGCCTAAATGACTATATGTATTTGAAATGGTTGGCTTATATTTATTGCCCTTGCAGTCGACTGAGGCTGTGCATTTGTAAATTTTCCTGACCGTTAGTAGCGGATGTATGTCTTAATATTTGCATGGCGCACTGCTGCTGAGTGATGGCTACTAGATATTTTGTTATTGCCGAGTGCTACGCAAATCTTGTTGAGCACTCGGCTAACCTAAGCTAGCACTGGGCCAATCGTTAGCTCAAAAATGCTGACCTTATTGAGCATTACGCTAAGCTGACAGAGCACTCTATTAAGCTTGCCGAGTGCTCAGCAAGTCTTGCAGAGGCTTGACGCCCCTTACTGAATGCTCAGCAACACCTGAAGAGTGCTTAGCAGCACTTGATGAGACTAGCCAATGCCTGCAGAGCACTCATCAAGGTCGCATCAGGCCTCATTAAGGGCATATGAGGACTCAGTAAGATCAGCGCAGTACTCAGCAAGATGCGGCCAATCCTAGTCAGTGCTTGCAAAGCGCTGTTCAAGTAATGCGTAACGCTTATCGTTATAGACTCACAAAGTAAGCCGTCATAGCCGATGGGAAGCGAGTATCCAGCACCAAGAATGCTCATCTAGTACCTCTGTGTAAGCTAGATTTCAGCAGTCCATGCCAGAATGACGACACATAATAGGTATAGATACCTATACTTTAAATCTAGGCTTATTGCGCTAATACTACAAAAGGTTGGATAATCACCCAATTATTTAAGTGGCTATCAATCTGGCATGAAATTTAATTTACTCAATACTGACGGCCATGCGCGGCGTGGACGTCTTAGCTTTGCTCGTGGCGTGGTAGAAACGCCGATCTTTATGCCAGTCGGCACTTATGGCACGGTTAAATCGTTAACCCCAGAAGATTTAATCGGTGTAGGCGCACAAATCATACTCGGCAATACCTTTCATTTAATGCTAAGACCCACCACGGCGGTTATTAAAGCGCACGGTGACTTGCATGACTTTATGCATTGGCAAAAACCTATTTTGACCGACTCGGGCGGCTTTCAAGTCTTCAGCTTAGGCGCGCTGAGAAAAATTACCGAACAAGGCGTGACCTTTAAATCACCTATAAATGGCAGCGCCATTTTTATGGGCCCTGAAGAGTCTATGCAAGTGCAACGTGAGTTAGGCTCAGATATCGTCATGATCTTCGACGAATGCACGCCGTATCCGGCCACGGTCGATGAAGCCGCTATTTCCATGCGCTTATCATTGCGCTGGGCGCAACGTAGCAAAGACGCGCATGCCGATAATCCTTCTGCCTTATTTGGTATTGTTCAAGGTGGCATGTATGAACATCTGCGTAAAGAATCCATAGACGGCTTATTAGCTATTGGTTTTGACGGTTATGCTATTGGCGGCTTATCAGTCGGTGAACCTAAAGAGGAAATGATGGCGACCTTAGATGTCATCCATAACAAAATGCCAACCGATAAGCCGCGTTATTTAATGGGTGTAGGCACGCCCGAAGATTTAGTCGAAGCGGTTCGGCGCGGCATTGATATGTTTGATTGCGTGATGCCAACCCGTAATGCCCGTAATGGTCATTTGTTTACTAGCTTTGGTGTGGTAAAAATTAGAAACAGCCAATATGAATTTGATAATCAGCCTTTAGATCCCGACTGCGCTTGTTACACTTGTCAGAATTATTCTCGTGCTTATTTGCGTCATTTAGATAGATGCAAAGAAATACTAGGTTCACGCTTGAACACTATCCATAATCTTTATTATTATTTAAGCCTGATGCAGGGCTTACGAGATGCCATTGAAAAACAAGAGTTTGATGTTTTTGTTAGACAATTTTATCAACAACGAGGAAAAGCTGTGCCGTCTATGGCATAATGAGCAAATTTTTTAATAACAATAACCCTTGAGGATAACCATGAGTTTTTTTATCTCTGACGCTGTAGCCGCTGCGGCTCCTGCCGCCCAATCACCCGGCATGGAAGGCATGCTATTTCCACTGGGAATATTAGCCTTCTTTTACTTTTTATTTTTGCGCCCGCAGTCTAAACGCGCTAAAGAAAAGAAACAAATGATCGCCACTATCAGCAAAGGTGTGGAAGTGGTTACTAATGGTGGTATTTTAGGTAAAGTCGCTGATTTAGATGATAACTTCGTCAAACTCGAAGTCGCTGATAATGTTTTTATTCAAGTACAACGCCAAAGCATTGAAAGCATGATGCCTAAAGGTACGTATAAAGCCATCACTAAAAAAGTAGTCATTACTAAAGCTTAATGAGATAAGCCTAGGCTGGGTAATGCTAGTCATTCACGTCAAACTAAGGCGTGAAGCGCATTGCCCATCTTAAGATCTGCTGCAATTATTGGAATAACACATGCAAAATCACTACCCTCTTTGGAAAAATATTTTAATCCTAGTTGTTTTTAGCATTGGGATTATTTATTCCTTACCCACGCTGTATGGTGAAGACCCCTCTGTTCAGGTGTCTTCGACTCAAGCTGAAGCCATTAGCCAGGGTTTAGCTGGCAAAATAGAAGCGGATATTAAAAGCACAGGCATCAGCCTTAAAGCCTTCGAATTTAAAGAGGGCCATGTTTTAGCCCGCTTTAATAATACGGATGATCAGCTTAAAGCCGCAGATTTTCTTAGAGACAACATGGGTAGCAATGTGACCGTTGCTTTAAATCTTGCTCCTACTACTCCGCCATGGCTACGTGCCTTACACGCCAACGCTATGTATTTAGGTCTGGATTTACGTGGTGGGGTACACTTTCTGCTGGAAGTGGATATGGACGCTGCTGTTAAACAAGCTGAAGATCGTTATAACGATGACCTACGTTTAGCCTTACGTAGTGAAAAAATACGTTATCAGTCGGTTGCTAAAGATGATGGCTATCTTAAAGTAACGCTCAATAGTGCTGACGATAAAGCCAGCCTGTTTACCTTACTGGGTAAGGACTTTCGTACTTTGGAAATCACTGAGCCTACCGATAAAAATCAGGTTTGGCTAAATATATCTGATAAAGAAGAGCGTGAACTTAAGAAAAATGCTGTCGCGCAAAACATGACCACCTTGCGTAATCGTGTTAATGAATTAGGTGTCGCAGAACCCGTTATTCAGCAACAAGGTGAAAACCGCATCGTGGTGCAATTACCCGGTGTGCAAGATACGACGCGCGCTAAGGAAATCTTAGGCACAACAGCCACCTTAGAATATCGTTTAGTCGATGTTGAACATGATGTACAACAAGCCGTCGCAGGTCATGTACCGGTCGGCAGTCGTTTGTATTATGAAAGAAAGGGCGCACCTATCTTATTAGATAGACGCATTATCGTTACTGGTGACCAAATTGTCGATGCCTCCTCAGGTGTTGATCAAGATGGCAGACCTTCGGTGAACATTTCTTTAAATGGTGTAGGTGCCGCGAAAATGGCTAAAACCACGCAAGTCAGTGTCGGCAAACCCATGGCTGTGGTGTTTATTGAATATAAAATAGATACTAAAATCGTTAATGGTCAGAAAGTTCGTCATAAAGAAAAAGTAGAAAAAGTCATTAATGTCGCGACTATTCAAGGTGTGTTTAGTAAACGTTTTCAAACCACTGGCTTAGATAGTCCACAAGAAGCTAGAAACTTATCCTTATTATTAAGAGCCGGTGCTTTAGCAGCTCCAGTCGATATCGTTGAAGAACGCACGGTAGGGCCAAGTTTGGGTCAAGATAATATCAACCAAGGTATGCTGTCGTTTGTGGTTGGTTTTGCTTTAGTCGTGTTGTTTATGGCGGTTTATTACCGTGTGTTCGGCATGATCGCCAACCTTGCCTTAGCCTTTAACGTGGTTATCGTGGTGGCTATTTTATCCATGCTACAAGCCACGCTAACTTTACCAGGTATTGCCGGTATTATCTTAACCGTGGGCATGTCAGTTGATGCCAACGTCTTGATCTTTGAACGTATTAAAGAAGAGCTTAAAAATGGTAATACGCCACAATCAGCGATCTTTGCTGGTTATGACAAAGCCTTTGGTACTATTCTTGATTCGCATTTCACCAACTTAGTCGTGGCCGTCGTGTTGTTTGCTTATGGTACCGGTTCGGTTAAAGGTTTTGCCGTCACTCTGATTATCGGTATTTTATCCTCTATGTTTACGGCGATTACCGGAACACGGATGGTGATTAACTGGGTCTACGGTAACCGTAGAGTCGAAAAATTATCAATTTAAAGGTAAATATTTCTAGGGGGATTGTGTAAGCAATCTCCCCTAACCCTAGTGATGGAACTTAAGTTCAAGACTGAGAAGATTAACGACATGAAGACTACTAATATAAATTTTATAGGCAACCGAAATATCGCCATGATTTTTTCCGGCATATTGATGGTGCTGTCCATTATTTCGCTATCGACACGCGGCTTACAAATGGGTATCGATTTTACCGGCGGTACCTTAATTGAAGTCGGCTATCAAAAAGCCGCCGATTTAACCGTGCTGCGTAATACCTTAGACACCGAAGGTTTTAACGATGCCACGGTGCAAAATTTTGGTACTGCAAAAGATGTACTCATTCGTCTAAAGCCTCATGAGGGTGTCAGTAGTGCAGATTTAAGCACTAAAGTACTAGAAGCGATTAACAAAAACACCGCCGAACCTGCTAGCGTAAGACGCGTTGAGTTTGTCGGCCCACAAGTCGGCGATGACTTGGCTGAAGATGGCTTCTTGGCTTTGCTGTATTCAACGCTAGGTATTTTGATTTATATCGCTTGGCGCTTTGAATGGAAATTCTCTACCGGTGCGATTATTGCCACCTTACATGACGTTGTTGTCACCTTAGGCTTATTCTCGGCTTTAGGCCTAGAGTTTGATTTAACTGTGTTAGCGGCAGTCTTGGCTTTGATTGGTTATTCCTTAAACGATACCATCGTGGTTTATGACCGTATCCGTGAAAATTTTCACTTATTTAGAAACACCTCTACCGAAGAAATCATGAACATTTCGGTGAACGTGACTTTAAGCAGAACCATCATGACTTCCTTAACCGTGATTTTGGTTTTGGTGTCTTTGTTTTTCTTAGGCGGCGAAATCATCCATAACTTTTCTATCGTGTTATTATTTGGCGTATTTTTTGGTACCTATTCATCAATCTTTATCGCAAGCCCTATGGCTTTGATTTTAGGCGTCAGCCCTGAAGATTTAATGATACCGGTCAAAGAAGGCGCTGACATCGATCAAAGACCTTAACGGCCAAGTATCGGTCATTTGGAGTGCAACAGCTTTTGCTGTTGCTTTAAAACAGCTAAAGCTGTTTTACTCCACTCAAGCGGGACGGGGCTTGTAGCCCCGTCCCAAACGTTTAGATGCACCCAAACGGCGTTATATAAACAAAAGTATGCCTGTTTCTTCGGTGATCTTTCAAAGATAATGGCAATATCAAACGTTTGAGACGGGGTTATAAACCCCCGTCTCGCGAGTTTGATGTAGGTCGGGTTAGCGCTAGCGTAACCCGACAATTTTATTATTAACCTTGAATCTTAATCCTTGAAGTGCTACTCAAGCGTTAATCCGCTATAATTATCTATCTTTTTTACCAACTCGGAGCTTTACCTCAACATGGCAATAGAACGCACTTTCTCAATTATTAAACCTGATGCTGTCGCAAAAAATGTAATCGGTCAAATATACAGCCGCTTTGAAAGCAATGGCTTGCAAATCGTTGCTGCAAAAATGTTACATTTAACCCAAGCACAAGCGGAAGGCTTTTACGCAGAACACAGCGAGCGCGGCTTCTTTAAAGACTTAGTTGCTTTTATGATTTCAGGTCCTGTGATCATGCAAGTATTAGAAGGCGAAAACGCCGTCCTTAAACATCGCGACATTATGGGCGCTACTAACCCTAAAGAAGCAGCTGCTGGTACTATTCGCGCGGACTTTGCGTCTAGCATCGATGAAAACGCGGTACACGGTTCTGATGCAGTAGAAACTGCTCAAAGAGAAATCGCTTATTTCTTCGCGGATAATGAAATCAGTGCTAGAACCCGTTAATCTTACTTCCGTTAAACCCAAAAAGTTTAACCTGCTAGATTACGACAGAAAAGGTCTTGCGGCCTTTTTTGTTGCTTTAGGCGAGAAACCTTTTCGAGCTACCCAGATACTGAAATGGCTTTATCAGGAAGGCGTTGAAGATTTCGACCTGATGACTGATTTAAGTAAGTCTTTACGTGCTTATCTCAAGGAAAATTGTTATCTAGCCACACCTGAAATTGTCATTGAACAAATTGCTAGCGATGGTACCCGTAAATGGGCGCTACAAACCAGTTGCGGTAATCGTATCGAAACGGTATTTATTCCAGAAGAAGGACGCGGTACTTTATGCGTCTCCTCTCAAATTGGTTGTGCACTGGCCTGTACGTTTTGTTCTACCGCCCAGCAAGGCTTCAATCGCAACTTAACCACCGCTGAAATTATCGGCCAAGTGATTGTTGCCCAAAAGCGCTTAGGAACTTCAAAAAAAATCACCAACGTGGTCATGATGGGCATGGGCGAACCTCTGCTTAATTTTGATAATGTCGTTGCTGCTATGAATTTAATGATGGATGACTTTACCTTTGGCTTGTCCAAACGCAGAGTGACCATTAGTACCTCCGGTGTCGTGCCGGCGATGTATCGTTTAACACAAGCCTGTGATGTAAGTCTTGCGGTGTCGTTACATGCGGTCAACGATGAACTACGCGACGAATTAGTCCCTATTAATAAAAAATATCCATTAAAGGAATTAATGGAAGCCTGTAGAGACAACGCTAAAATTGCACCACGACGTACGGTCACCTTTGAATATGTGATGCTGGCAGGCGTTAATGATTCTATGCAAGATGCCAAGGGCTTGATTAAATTATTAAAAACCGTGCCATCAAAGCTTAATTTAATACCTTTTAATCCGTTTCCTAATAATAATTATCGCTGCTCTAGCAGTGAAACTATCCATCGCTTTAAAACCTTATTAAACGATGCCGGCATTATTACTACCGTCAGAAAAACACGCGGCGAAGATATTGATGCTGCTTGTGGTCAATTAGTCGGCCAAGTAGACGATAAAAGTCGTAGACATTTAAAACTTAAACTGGTCAGTTCAGAAAGTGCAGCCTAATTTATTAAAAACAGTGTTCCGCTGGAGTTTAGCGCTATTAGTCATCACTAGTTTAAGTTCTTGTGCGCTGTTAAAAGACCACGGTACCGAACACGCTGACTATACGCGCATCCATCTACAGTTAGGTGTGCGTTATTTAGAAATGAATAAGCTAGAACTGGCTAAAGAGAATCTACTCTTAGCGGTCGAGCAAGAACCTAATAATGTTCAGGTACAAAACTCGATCGGCTTTTTGTATGAAAAATTAAATAACACTGAGCTGGCTAATAGTCATTATCAAAAGGCGCTGAATCTTGCCCCAGATGACTGGAGTGTACAAAATAATTATGGTCGCTTTCTATGTGAACGTGGCGATAATCAGCAAGGCTTGGAGTTACTCACTAAAGCCATAGCCACGCCTTTAAATGATAAACCTTGGTTAGCTTTGACTAATGCAGGACGCTGTCATGAATCCGCTCAACAAGTACAACAGGCTAAAACTTTTTTTAAACAGGCCCTAAGCCTAAATAATAGCTACGCACCTGCTTTGCTGGAAATGCAAAAAATTAGCTATCATAGTGCTGATTACTGGGCAGCAAAAAGCTATTTACAGCACTATTTAGCTATCGCAGAGCAAACCTCCATTAGCTTATGGTTTGCTCTACAAACTGAGCTCGCCCTAGGCAATAAGAGCTTGGCGAAGCAATATCAAAAAGAATTACTAGAAAAATTCCCGTTTTCTAATGAAGCACAAAAGAGCGCAAACATAAAAGATTTTTAAAGGGTTATGACTCATAACCTCCAGCACTTGACTTAAGACATGGCCAATAATATACAAGCAATTCGCGGGATGCACGACGTGCTACCTGAGCAAACGCCTTTATGGCAATATACCGAACAAATACTGCGTGAAGTATTAGGCTGTTATGGCTATAGCGAAATACGCTTACCTATCGTAGAAAAAACCGAATTATTCAAACGGTCTATCGGCGAAGTCACCGATATTGTCGAAAAGGAAATGTATACCTTTGAGGATCGAAATGGCGACTCTTTAACCTTAAGACCTGAAGGTACGGCCGGTTGCTTAAGAGCTTGCCTTGAACATGGCTTACTACATAATCAAACGCACCGTTTGTGGTATTACGGGCCGATGTATCGTCATGAACGCCCACAAAAAGGCCGTTATCGTCAGTTTATACAACTAGGTGTTGAAACCTATGGTATGTCAGGGCCGGATATTGATGCCGAACTGATACTCATCATGGATAGGCTCTGGAAAAAACTGGGCATACGCGATAAAGTGCGCTTGGAGTTAAATTCCTTAGGCACGATTGCTGAGCGCTTGGTTTATCGTGAAACCTTAGTCAATTATTTTCAAACCCATTTAGCTTGCTTGGATGAAGATAGTTTACGACGCTTAAAAACTAATCCCTTAAGGATTTTGGATACAAAAAACCCAGCTATGCATGAAGTGGTCGCCAACGCGCCAGAACTCATGGCTTATTTGGGTGAAGATAGCTTAACGCACTTTACTACTTTAACAGCGACCTTAGATGATTTAGGTATTAGCTATGTAATCAATCCACGTCTAGTGCGTGGCTTAGATTATTACAGCAAAACCGTTTTTGAATGGGTGACCGATGAACTTGGCTCTCAAGGCACGGTCTGTGCTGGGGGGCGTTATGATAACCTCATCGAACAATTAGGTGGCAAACCTAATTTTGCAGTTGGCTTTGCCATGGGCATAGAGCGTTTATTAGCCTTATTGGAAAATTCAGAGTCCATTCAGCTTAATAGTGTTGTTGATGTTTATATGATACGAGTCGGTGTACAGGCTGAGCAAGCAGGCTTTCGTTTTGCGGAAACCATCAGAAATGAACTGCCTGGACTCAAACTGCAAGTTAATTGCGACGGCGGCAGTATTAAAAGTCAATTTAAGAAAGCCGATAAATCCGGCGCATTATACGCGCTTATTTTAGGCGATGATGAAGTCAGTCGCGGCGTAGTGAGCATTAAATCCTTACGTAATGCACAAGACCCGCAGCAAACTTTAAATCAAGCACAAGCTTGTGAGTTTTTAATGCACGCCTACAATAAAGGCTAGTTGCTTGAGTTAAGAGCTCAGTCAAAACTATTTTTAAAATATAACCTTAGAGAAAACTAGTGGAAATTTACGATACAGAAGAAGAACAACTCGAAGCCGTCAAACGTTGGTGGAAAGAAAACGGACAAGCGACAATTATTGGCTTAGTGATGGGCATAGCCCTAATTTTAGGCTGGAATTACTGGCAGGAACATAAAAAAGCACAAGCAGTGCAAGCCTCTAGTTTATATAGTGAATTATTGCAAGCAACTGCCAGCAATAACTTAGAGAGTGCTGAAAAAATTGCCGAACGTATTCAACAGCAACATCCAAAAACAGAATATGCAGCTTATAGTGGCCTATTACTAGCAAAAATAAAAGTACAACAGGGTGATCTTGCTAAAGCTGAAACTATTTTAGCTAGCATTGCCAGTGGCTCAAATAAAGAACTTAGTAATATCGCTAATATTAGACATGTACATTTAATGATGGCTAATGGTCAATATGAGCAGGCCCTACAACTCATTAATAGCATTGATCCTGCTAGTTCAGCTAGCTATGCTGGTAACTATGATGAATTAGTTGGTGATTTATATGTCGCACTTGATCGTCTTGATCTTGCACGCAGTTCATATCAAAAAGCTTTAGAAAGTGGCTACCGTTCGCCCTTATTGCAACTTAAAATTGATGATTTAACGGCATCTGAAAAAGATGCAACTCCAGCTACTGAAACTGAAACTGAAAAATAATGCACTTAATTTCGATTTTATTAATAAGCTTAGCCTTAACAGGCTGCTCAGGATTCGATACCGTTAAAGAAACCTATTCTGGTATCACCGATTACTTTAGTGGTGGTGAAGATAATTCAGAACCGCCGTCGGTACTCGTTGAATATCCGCCTGAAATAACAATCGAAGAAGTTTGGCGTGAATCAGTCGGAGTAGGCTCTGATCAACAATCACTCAAATTAATACCCGCTATCGCCGCAGGTAAAATAATAGCCGCCGATAAAGAAGGCTTAGTTGAAGCGCGTGATTTAAATACCGGTCATTTAATTTGGAAAGCCAAAACGCAACTTAATCTTTCCGCAGGCCCAGGCGTTGGCGTTGGCACACTGTTACTCGGATCAAGTGATGCGGATGTCATTGCCTTAAATATAGAAAATGGTGAAATGTTGTGGAAAGCACAAGTCACTAGTGAAGTGCTCTCAGTCCCCTTAGTTTCTCATGGCGTTGTAGTGGTGCGAACTACTGATGGCGCAGTGAGCGCTCTCAATGAAAAAACTGGGGCAAAGCTTTGGCATTATGAGCTCACCTCACCGGCTTTAAGTGTACGCGGCATCGGCGCGCCTATTATTTATGAAGATAATGTCATTGCAGGTTTCGATACCGGAAAATTAATGGCCTTACGTTTACTCGATGGTAAATATGCTTGGGAAACCAGTATTGCCATCCCTAAAGGCCGAACCGAAGTCGAACGTTTAGTTGATATCGATGTTGATCCTCTTGATGTAGGGGGCACACTCTTTATTTCCGGCTATCATGGCGGTACAGCGGCAGTCTCTGAAATAGATGGCGACGTCTTATGGCGTAAAGAAGACATATCTTCGTACACCGGTATTAGTCATGACTTTAGGTATTTGTATTTAGCTGATGCCAATGACAATGTCTTGCAAATAGACCAACGCACCGGAGCCGGTCTTTGGAAACAAAAAGAATTACAACACAGAAAACTTACCAAGCCAGCAATTTATGACCACTATTTGGTCGTTGGCGATTTTGATGGCTATGTGCATTGGCTTGCTATTAATGATGGCCGACAATTAGGGCGTTTTAAAGCCACCAAACATATAGCCATCGATGTGCCACCTATCGTGATAGATAATACTGTATACATTTACGCAAAAGACGGCACACTCACCGCCTTAAGAACCCGATCACATTAAAACTATGTTACCTGTAATTGCCCTAGTAGGGCGCCCCAATGTTGGCAAATCAACTTTATTTAACTTCTTAACACGAAGCAGAGAAGCCTTAGTAGCTGATTTTGCAGGTTTAACCAGAGACCGTCAGTATGGTCGAGTCAAGCACGGCGATCGAGCTTGCCTAGTCGTCGATACCGGCGGTATTGCTGATGATGCCGAAGGCATAGAAAGCTTTGCCAGAAAACAAGTACAAATTGCTTTAGAAGAAGCCGACCTAGTGTTATTTATGGTCGATGCTCGCGAAGGTCTTAGTGCCTCTGATAAAGTCATTGCCGATACGCTACGTAAGCTGGATAAACCCATTTTATTGGTCACCAATAAAGTAGATGGCATCGACGCGACTATTGCTGCTGCGGATTTTTATTCGCTGGCACTCGGCGAACCAGTACAAATTGCAGCCTCACACGGCAGAGGCATACCCGAATTATTACAACGCGTAGACCAACTTTTACCACCTGCTGATGAAGAGTTGGTCGACGAAGAAAGCAAAGGCATTGCCATTGCTGTGGTTGGTCGCCCTAACGTCGGTAAATCGACCCTAGTTAATCGCTTATTGGGTGAAGAACGCGTTATCGTCTACGATGAACCAGGAACCACGCGCGACAGCATTTACATTCCCTTTGAACGTAATGGCAAACAATTTACCCTGATTGATACCGCAGGTATGCGTAGGCGTTCAAGGGTTTCTGATGCCATAGAAAAATTCAGTGTTATTAAAACGCTACAAGCCATCGAAAAGGCTAACGTCGTTATTTATTTAGTGGATGCTCGTGAAGGTATAACCGATCAAGATGCACATTTATTAGGTTTAGTGCTAGAGGCCGGACGCGCGTTAATCATCGGCTTGAATAAATGGGATGGCATTAGTACCGAGCAAAAAGATACTATTAAACGACATCTGGATGTAAAACTGTCTTTTCTTGAGTTTGCTGAAAAGCATCCTATTTCTGCGCTGCATGGCAGTGGTGTTGGTAAATTATTTGATGTGGTCGGTCAATTATATGCGGCCGCCATGATCGATATGTCAACACCGGTATTAACTCGAATCTTAAAAGAAGCGACTGATGCACATCAGCCACCGATTATTCATACTCGTCGTATTAAACTAAAATATGCTCACCAAGGCGGTCGCAATCCACCGGTAGTGATCATACATGGTGCACAAACTGATGCCTTACCGACCTCTTATAAACGCTATTTAATGAATTACTTCCGTGACAAACTCAATTTGTCAGGAACGCCCATACGCATAGAATTTAAATCACCGGTGAATCCTTTTCATGGCAATAAAACCAAACTAACCGATTGGGCCGTAGAAAAACGTATACGTCTCATTAAACGTGCAAAAAGTAAGAAAGATTCATAAGCACTCTGTGCTAGGCATAGAGCTTATGCTTAATGCCTTTTGTCTTTAACCCTTAACCTATATCAAATTTATGGCCACTATCAGTTTTCAAGGCAAACCATTGAACACTTCAGGTGAACTACCTGCATTGGGCAGCAAAGCCCCCGACTTTTCATTAACGACTAATAAATTAACCGATGTGTCACTGGCAACTTATGCAGGTCAAAAGAAGATATTGACCATCGTGCCTAGCTTAGACACACCGACTTGCGCGGCCTCTACCCGTAAATTTAACGAAAAAGCTTCACACTTGTACCATACCGTGGTCTTGGTGATTTCTGCTGACTTGCCGTTTGCACAGTGTCGTTTTTGTGAAATAGAAGGTTTAAAAGATGTCATTCCCTTATCCACTTTTCGTTCATCATTTGCTGAAGATTACGGTGTAAAACTGCTAGATACCTTTCTAGCAGGTTTAACCGCTAGAGCTATCGTGATTATCGATGAGCATGATACGGTTATTTATAGCCAATTAGTTCACGAACTCGCAGACGAACCCGATTACGAACACGCTTTAGCGGCACTGCATAATCTTTAAAATCGAGGCTGTAAGAAGTTTTGTGTTAATAGTCATTTCTAGGGCATTTTAGTTTTCTAAAAACAATTAGAAATGACTACAAGAAAAGTCATAACTTATGAGCTTGAAAAAATAGTAGTTATAGTATAATAAGTAAAAGTACTTACGTGATTTTTTACCCCACAATAAATCACACATTAGCAATAGACCTTATAAGGTTAAGTTATGCAAAAAGCAGCTATAAAAGATTGGGCCACACCGATTGCTGTTCTTCTCGTCCTCACTGTTTTGTTTCGGATCTTTCCTTGGGATCTCCAGTTGCAATCAGCATTTTATCAAATCGAAAACGGCTGGTGGTTTTTGGAAGAGCATTTCCTTATCATCCTACTCGATAAGTACGGATACATACCTGCTTTGATAATGTCGCTACTCTCAGCATTTGTTCTTATCGCCGGATTTCGACGTTTCCGATTTGAAAAATTCAGAAAGATCGCCCTACTGTTTCTCCTGACCTTAGCGATCGGGCCAGGGTTATTTGTCCATGGGGTCTTTAAAGAACATTGGGGAAGACCACGTCCCCACGATATCGTGGAATTCGGAGGTACTTTTGCTCATAAGGAAGTTCTCCAGCCTAGTTCTGGCAGGGGAAAATCATTTCCAAGCGGGCACGCTTCCTTGGGTTTTATACTCCTAGTCCCCTATTTTTTTCTTAGAAAAGCAAACCGCAAAATAGCCCTTAGTTTTCTCGCACTTGGACTCTGTTACGGAACACTGAGGGGACTGGGTCGCATGGCCCAAGGCGCACATTTCGCAAGTGATGTCCTTTGGTCCGGTGGCTTAGTATATCTGAGCGGACTAGGGATGTATTACCTACTTCGAATGAACAAAAACATTTACTGGACTTCGGGCCAAAACTTAAGGGATTGATCACCATAGAATTTTGTGTCAAAGTCAAATAAGCTAAGGCCGATTAACTTAAGTTTTTTGTAAAATAAACTAGCTATAAATCATATATTACCAATAAGCGCTATAAGGTTAAGTCATGCTAAAAGCTGCCACAAAAGATTGGCTCATACCGATTACTGTTCTCCTGATCCTCACCATCCTGTTTCGAATCTTTCCTTGGGATCTACAGTGGCAGGCAGCTTTTTATACAACAGGAAACGGATGGTTTGCCAAAGAACCTGGCTTTTGGATCAGTCTATATACCTACGGATACATCCCTGCGTTGCTTATGCTTGCAATCTCGGCATTTGTTCTTATCACCGGATTCTGGGTTTTTCGATTCAAGAAATTCAGGAAGATCGCCCTGCTGCTGCTGCTAACCATGGCGATCGGGCCGGGGCTCTTTGTCAATCTGGTCTTTAAAGATAACTGGGGAAGGACGCGTCCTCGTGATGTCGTGGAATTCGGTGGCACCATGCCTTATTATGCAGTTCTCGAGCCTAGTCCAGGCAAGGGAAAATCATTTCCAAGCGGGCACGCCTCAATAGCTTTTTTTCTCTTTATCCCCTATTTATTTCTTCGAAAAACTCACCGAAAAACGGCTCTTAGTTTTCTCGCGCTTGGGCTCAGTTACGGAACACTGGTGGGGATCGGTCGTATGGTTCAAGGCGGACATTTTGCAAGTGATGTCATCTGGTCCGGTGGCATGGTTTATCTCTCCGGACTTGGAATGTATTATCTACTTCGAATGGACAAAAATATTTACTGGGCTTCGAGTAAAAAAATACAGGACTGATACGATCCAGCGTATAAAGGCATCCAAAACTTTCGCTTCAATCTAAGCCTTAGAGACACTTGCTTGTTCGGGATTATGCCCGTCATAGTTTATTTTTCAAATTATACTTTACGAAATATCAAATCCCAGACGCCATGACCTAAGCGTAAACCACGTTGTTCAAACTTGGTGAGCGGACGATAGTCTGGGCGTTCACAATAATCTTGACTAAGACTGGTATTTTTTAAACCCTCGCTGGCCGATAAAACCTCCAACATGGACTCGGCATAATGCTGCCAATCGGTTGCGGCATGAAAATAGCCGCCCACTTGCAGCTTTTTATTCAATAAATCGACAAAACTGGGCCGTACTATACGACGCTTATGATGTTTCTTTTTATGCCAGGGATCAGGAAAAAATAAATGCAGGCCAGCTAGGCTATGATCTGGTAGTTTTTGTTCTAAAATTTCAATCGCATCATGGCAATAAACCCTAACATTCGTTAAAGCTTGCTCATGTAACAATATCAGTAAATGACCTACACCCGGCTTATGAACTTCAATACCAATATAATCATGATCTGGATTAGCGGCAGCCATTTTGGCTAGGCTATCACCATTACCAAAACCGATCTCTACAATCAATGGCGCTTGGCGACCAAATACCTTACTAAAGTCGTAATCTACCTCGGGCTCTAAACCATATTGAGGCCAATACTGATCCAAGGCGACTTCCTGCCCAGGCGTAAGACGCCCTTGCCTACGAATGAAACTACGAATTCTTTGGGGCAGCGTTTGAGCTATGTCGGTCATAATTAGAAAAACAAGCCATCAATAGGCGATGACGCAGAGGCAAAGCGCTTTCTAGGCATACGTCCGGCTAAATAGGCTGCTCTACCGGCTTCAATACCTTTACGCATGGCCATTGCCATTAATATAGGATTTTTAGCTTCAGCAATGGCAGTATTCATTAATACACCAGCACAACCTAATTCCATAGCAATAGCCGCATCTGAAGCTGTACCTACACCCGCATCGACTAAAATAGGCACAGATGCATTTTCAACGATGGTCAGAATATTATAAGGATTACGAATACCCAAACCTGAACCTATAGGAGCCGCCAAAGGCATCACAGCGACACAACCAATTTCTTCTAAGCGTTTAGCGGCAATAGGATCATCATTGGTATAAACCATGACATCAAAGCCTTCTTTAACCAATATTTCAGCCGCGATATACGTTTGGGCAACATCAGGAAATAGCGTCTTTTGATCTGCTAATACTTCCAGCTTAACCAATTTATGGCCGCCCAATAATTCACGCCCTAAACGACAAGTACGCACGGCTTCTTCTACGGTATAACAACCGGCCGTATTTGGCAAAATTGTATATTTATCGGGAGAAATAACATCTAGCAAATTAGGTTCGCCTTGATGTTGACCAATATTGGTACGTCTAATAGCGACGGTTACAATTTGAGCGCCACTGGCCTCAATAGCCAGACGCGTTTCTTCCATGTCCTTATATTTACCCGTGCCCACTAACAAGCGCGAATAATAAGTGACACCGGCAAGTACAAAGCTATCGTCTTGACCACCGCCAATAGCATGAACAATTTCTAAGCGATCTTCTGTTTGCAATATCTGGTTGGCATAAAACTGGAACGGTAAAATTTCTTTATTCAATTCAACCGCAATCTTTTTACTGGTTAAACCCAGATCTGCAATGACATCGGCGACACTGGTATTTTCTGCATACTGATGCTCTTCACCATTAACATAAATAATCATACCTTTAAGCTCCGATTACTATCGATGGTTCTGCGCTTTTGCACGGCTAGTGCTAGCGACTTTAATAATGGCGCGGTGTCATCCCATGATAAACAACCATCGGTAATACTTTGGCCATAGACTAATTCTTGGCCTTCAATGACTTGTTGGTTACCGGCTTTAAGATGACTTTCTATCATCACACCCATAATCCTATGATCACCATTGGCGATTTGCCCTGCGACATCATCACCGACTATCAATTGCCGTTGGCATTGTTTTAGGCTGTTATCATGACTAAAATCAATCATGATATTAGGTCTAAGTTGGGCTTTTTTCAGGCCTTCTGCCACTTGCTCAACACTGACTGCATCATAATTTGGACGTCCGTTACCGCCTCTTAAAATGATATGCACATCATCATTGCCTGTGGTTGAAAAAATCGCGGAATGTCCCGATTTAGTCAATGATAAAAAATGATGAGGGCTCATGGCTGCTCTGATTGCATCAATAGCAATTTTTATAGTGCCATCTGTTGAGTTCTTAAAACCGATAGGGCAGGAAACGCCTGAGGCTAATTCACGGTGACCTTGGCTTTCAGTAGTTCTGGCACCTATCGCGCCCCAAGCTACTAAATCAGATATATATTGCGGAGAAATTAAGTCTAAATATTCAGTAGCCGCAGGAACTCCGAGGGTTGCAACATCCACCAATATTTGCCTAGCAACACGCAAGCCTTTATTAATATTAAAACTAGAATTAAGGTCAGGATCATTAATTAACCCCTTCCAGCCTACTGTCGTGCGTGGTTTTTCAAAATAAACCCGCATAACAATCAATAGCTCATCTCTAAGTTCATCTTTAAGCACTTTCAAAAGCTTCGCGTATTCTAATGCCGCTTTAGGATCATGAATAGAGCAAGGGCCGACAACAACCAGCACTCGGTCATCCTTGCCGGTTAAGATGTCATGTATCTCTGTTCGGGCTTGTAGCGTTGTTTGAGCGGCTATATCGTTAATCGGTATTTCATCATGCACCTGAACTGGAGGAATAACTTCCTTAGTTGCACAAATTCGGAGGTCATCAGTATTATATTTTGTTTGCATGTAGCTACCAAGCTGTTGCTTTTAGAGAAGTATCTTAAATTAGCGAGCGTTTAATGCAGCACATTAGGTTTAATCCTATATTCCACACTTTAACGCCAAATTCTAGGCTTTAATATAATCGATGCTAGAAGAGAGCGCTGCCGTTATAGCCGAGCATTTTAACTGTTTTCATCGCTATCAGGTTAGTTATTGCTCAGCTTTATCTTGTTCAATTTCAAAAAACTGTAACTAAAGTCAACATCCACGTCATTATTAACATCTATACGCTCTATTTCCAGCCACTCATCTTTATTAAAATCAGGAAAGAAAGTATCGCCTTCAAAGACTTTGTTAATTAAAGTTAGGTATAGGGTATCTGCCAAAGGCAAGGTTGCTTTATAAAGATCAAAACCACCAATGACAAACAATTCTTCAGCCGTTACACTGGCTTTTTCTAAAGCCACGTTAATATCGTTAACCACAATACAGCCATCTTGCTGATAGTCTAGGTTACGGCTAATGATAATATTGCTACGACCAGGAAGGACACGACCTATAGACTCGTGGGTTTTTCTACCCATTAAAATAGGTGAGCCCATAGTGATTTCTTTGAACTTTTTTAAATCCGCCGATAAATGCCAAGGCATTTTATTATTCAGTCCAATAGCCTGATTAGTAGCCATGGCAACAATGAGTGATATTTTCATATTTTTAATCAAGATGCTTTAATATTCTTGGCTACCAACTTAAGGCGGGACAGTTTAGCTTAACCGTTCACTTTTAGACGGGACTCTCCTAAGCGCAGACAAAGGGCGAAAGGTTAAGGGCGAAGGATTAAGCCTAGTAATTTGCCTAGGCTAAGTTGCTAGCCTTAATCTTTCGCCTTGTGCCTTTCGTCTGTGCTCATGCTGTCCCGGCTTAAGTTGCTAGCCATATTCTTTAACAGTTTATTAATGGCTCCGCTAAGCTTTTGCAAAACACGGAGCTAAGCGTTAAGCTTTGCGCCTATCTGTTCTAAGTAAAACCTATAACATGCAGCATCATACTATGAAAAATATTCTAGTTCTATTTACCGGTGGAACTATCGGTTCCACTACGACTGAAGGAACTATCGATATTTCAGGCGGAACAGCCTTTAAGCTGTTACAACTATTTCAACAGCAGACCCCGAAATATCAGAGCATTCATTTTACTTCGCGCCAGCCCTTGCAGATTTTAAGTGAAAATCTTGCGCCGCCTGCTTGGAAAATACTGATTGCGGCCTTAGACGCTGAACACCTTGATCAATATGATGGCGTCATTATAACGCATGGCACAGACACTTTGGCCTATACCGCAGCAGCCTTAAGTTTTTACTTTAACAATCTTAAGGTACCCATGCTGTTGGTTTCTAGTGATTATCCTTTAGATGATCCTAGAGCAAATGGCCTTGCTAACTTTAATTGCGCTGTTGAGTTTATTTTGCAAAATATTCAACTAGGTGTGTTTGTACCTTATCGCAATCAACAACAACAAAAAACCCTAGTTCATAAAGCTTCACGTTTAAGCTGTTCTTTGCAATTAACGGGTGATTTTTACAGTGTACAAGGCAATAGCTTTGCGCAATTTGAAAAGAAGCGCTTTTCAGGCTTGCCTGCTTCTACGGCCCTTGATGCAACTATTAATACCCCAACTACATCCGCTATCAGTGCTCGTTTTTGTTCACGTATTTTAATGATCAAACCTTACCCTGGCTTAGATTACAGCTACTTTAACCTGGAACTTGTTGATGTGGTATTACATGATTTATATCATTCAGGTACGGCTTGTACCTCAACACAATGGGGAGAAAATCATTCCTTACTCAGCTTTATAAAACACTGTAATGACAAAAATATTCCTGTTTATTTAGCACCCGCGACTCAAGCTACCGATGCTTATCAGAGCACTCGCACCTTAATAGATTTAGGCGCCGAAATGATTTGGAATATGTCTATAGAAAGCGCTTACGTTAAACTCATGCTTGCTTATGGAAACTTCAATAATAAACAACACATATTGGCTTATTTAAATCAAGATAGTGCTGGAGAGCATGTTTAGAAAACGTTATTAATGATATCAAACCACCAGAATAATGATGGATGGTTTTTAGTCATTTTGTAAATCTTGTCCCGCTTTTTGCAAAAATTCAGTTAAAAACTGGTAATGACGCTCTGCAAGTACTTGCTGAAGTAACTCACTATCAATCGTTAAATAATCGTGCACTAAGGCATTGCGCATACCGATGATTTTTCGCCATTTTTTTAATTCTTCTAGTGATACTTTTTGTAGCTCAGCTAGTTTATTAAAATTTTCGTAAGCCTCTAAAGGCTGATTTTTGCCTGTAGCTTTTAACCAATGCTTTGCCACACCAATACAAGACTCAATCAATACTTGTAAAACTCTTTCCGCCGCTAGTCGCTCAATACGATTAAAAGGACGCTGTACCGCAATACTGGCTAAATTGTCCAAATCTTCTAAACATTCGCAGCGATGTTGCTCAATAGCGATAAGATATTCTTTTAACATCAGCTTCAGTTCCACAGTTGCAAAGGATATTCATGAACAGGCGGGGTGAAATCTATTTCCATACGACTACCAATTCGACGCGTTTCTTGCCATAACCTTCTTTCATCACTGCAATACAACACACAATCTAATTCAATTATTTGCCATGCCAAGGGAATAGGTGCTTGATTAATATCAACAATGGATAGTTTAAAGTCTTTCAAACCTAGTGCTTGTTGCCAGTCTAATGCCAAACACTCTGGTCTTAAGCGTTTCTCCAGCGCATCGTTCTTAATAAAGGATTTAAAAGCGACAGCAATATCATAATCACTGTATATATTGGCAAGCCCTTTAACGCGGGAACCATAAAGCCAGACAATAGCAATATCTGAGTTTTGTCTGGCTAATTCAATCATCGCTGTTTGTATGCTATCCATATTGCAAAGGCCGTGTTTATTCTTCAATGGTTAGCTAAAAGGAATATGGCTTTGAACTGCGTCATAGTTAGTAGGATGGGTAGAGCGATAGCGAAACCCATTAATCACATTGGATGTTTATGATGGGTTTCAGGTTTCGGCTATTGCCTCTAGCCATCTTATGGATTGCATTTTTGTTAGGACGTAATAAGTTGTGCTACATAAATGAATTTTAAGTTATTTTACATTTTAATAAATGATTAGACAAAAGAATGATGTAATGTTTTGCGTCAATTAGGTTGTCTAATTAGTGTTAGGATGTGATAAAAACAGGCAAATGACACATATATCAGAAACGGAGATGCTAAAAAATATGGTTTCAATCAAACTTACAACTTCTAACTTTAGGTTTGCTAGATTTCAGTTTTTTGGATATAACAGCCTTAGGTGCACTTTTCTGGACATCATTATGCACCAATTGCTCTGTGATTAAAAAGTAAGCAGTCCGTGTTT
The DNA here is from genome assembly GCA_945902915.1 of Crenothrix polyspora. Taxonomy (GTDB): domain Bacteria; phylum Pseudomonadota; class Gammaproteobacteria; order Methylococcales; family Methylomonadaceae; genus Methylobacter_C. The sequence goes on from CAMDNJ010000009.1 coordinate 36,047, forward strand.
CGACAGATAATAATGACACGTTTAAAAAACATAGCCTAGGCAGTGGCTTGTTGTAAATCGAAGAAAAAAATCCCCAGCCCATGTGTTGCTTTATAAGTTGCCAGCGGAGCATCTACCAATTTATTTTCTCTTTAAAAAATCACTGCGCTGTCCGATAGCTTACGCCTTTTTCAGTCCAACGCGACAGACCTCGCATCGTTACGCGACCCGTCATCGACAACATAACATCAATAATCAGGGTCATCTGTTTAGAGTGCGTCCTGTTAAGAGTGGACTCAACGTGCTTAGTATTGCTATGATTTCGCTCATGGCCAGTTTCGGTGGGAATGCTTTGTCAGAAAATGTATTCTGGCCATTCTCCTTTCTTCGATATTTAAAAATCACTCATGCCGATTGGCGAAGGTATTGAACCATTCGTTACTATATTAACGTAGCCCGCTAAGTCTCTAAACAAGTCAGCTGTGATTCTTTCTTTATCATTTCTCATAGCAATATCACTATGCGTACCGTCTTTTACTGCTAACACGGCACTTTCAAAATCATCAACGCTTGCTTTAATTGTCGCTAGGGGTACTGGAAGATTGGGGAAGATACTAGTATCAGCCAGTTGAATGGCAATATTCCTATAAAAAGCCAGATCATATTATAAGAAGTCATTAATAAAAAGATATTTTTATAACTTTAACCTTTAAAATTAGTTTCTTATAATCATCACTTTAAAAACGAACTGCCTGTATTGCTTAAACATTTTAGATAGAAAACCCCGAAAAACCCCTTTTACTTAAGTAATACAGGCAATTAATCGCATTAATTTTTCAAATACTCGCCAGAAAACTAATAATAAATCTCTAAAAACACTAAATACTTTTAAAGGAAATATTTTTAAAAGAGCGACTTCTGGCATTATTTTAATAACTTTTATTTCTCTTTAACGAAAAGTTATTTTTTCTTTTAAAACATAACTTCTTCGTTAAAGAACAAGCTATTTATTTCTTGAAAAACTCAGAATTACTTTTGATAAAACTAAAGTTTAATATCGAATTTGCAAAATTCAATGTTGAATCAGCGAAGTTCGACAATAGTCAGGCGACTTTCCCCAAGTAATAAAAAAAAATTCCTTAACCAAAAGCCAGTATTAAATAACTAAAAAGCAAAGTTGCTTAAGCAAAAGATGTTTTTGCTTAACTAAAAAGCAGTTATTTAAAATAAATTTAAACTATTCAAATTAGAATAGGTTACGACTGACAGCAAAAAAGGATCGTACTTCTTAACTGACAGCCAGATTTTAATAACTAAAAAGCAAAATAGTTATTAAAAAACGCTTTTTAGTAAAGAAAAAATGCCTAGTCGAATATAAAAAGCAAAAATATCAAAACAAACCGCCTAAAACGAGGTGGGCTAGCTAGATAGGATGCTTACTTTTCGTTACAGATATTATATATCGATCGAATAAGATCATGGAATTGCTGTCAATAACGATTAATTTCGCATTCGATTGACTGAATAAAGCGCTAGCATCAACATGGTTAAAGACGGGGTAAAAGCAATTAAAGGCGGATTGAGGTCATAAATCAAACCTAGATGCCCCACAACTTCATCAACAATATTAAAGCCCATACCGATGACTATACCTATCATCATACGTTCACCTACACTGACGCCCCGTTTAACGCTAATAATAAAAGGTGCCGATAACAACAGCATCATTAGTATAACTAAGGGATTAACAATTCGCGCCCAAAAAGCTAATTCAAAAGCATGTGATTTCTGATGATTTTTCTTCAAAAAATCAATATGGCGGCTTAAATCCACGAAGGTTAAATAATTTGGATTAATAGCCACGCTCTTTAGCAAATTAGGCGCTATTGAAGTCAACCAAAGTAAATGCTCTTGCTTACTCACTAGCATTTGCTGAGTTGAAATGACCGAGGTTTTAATATTTGTAAACTCCCATTGTTGATTACCTAGAAAAACGGCTGATTCTGCATGCAAAGCCTGCTGTAACTGTTGCTGCTCATTTAACTCATAAATATTGATATCAACTAGATGATGGTCATCAATAATCTCACGCACATTGATAAACTTTTTGCCTTCACGTAACCAAATATCATAATCAGAATTAATTTGTAGCTGTTGATGCTGGGCCGTTAGCCGCAGGTTTTTAGCTAGGCGTTCAGTGATGGGCACTACAAATTCACCTACCAATATTGATGTAATCACCAACACCACACCGGCCAACATAACCGCTCTTATAATCCCAAAGATAGAAAGCCCTGCAGCTCTCATAGCAATAAGCTCACGATTATTACCCATTGCCCCTAGTATAAATAAACTGCCCAATAGGCCAGAGGCGGGCACTAATTCACAGAAAATACCTGGTGATAATAAGGCAATAAAATAAAAAATTTCTTTTAGGCCATAAGATTCCGTCATATCAGGTAATTCATCACTAAAGGTAAATAAATTAAATAACATCAATAATAATATGACGGCAACAAAAGCACCCTTAAGCACTTCTCTGACAATATAGCTTGTTAATACATTCACTTAAGTACCTGGCCTTTTATTTTTAAAACCAACCATTGCCAACTATATAAACGAGCCAATAAAAGACTACCTATTAAAAACAACAGTACATTAACTCCAGCACCTCCGAGCCAAGTCGGAATAACACCATTAGTGACCCAGCCTTGACTGAGGCGAGTAAGATTTCCATAAGTAAAGTATATTAAAAATCCGGCAGCCATGTTTCCATAAACACCACCTCTAGGCGAAATTTGTGCTAAAGGCACAGCAATGAAACTTAATAATAAAGCACCCATAGGTATAGAAAGCCGATGCTGTAGCTCAGCAATATAAGCTTTAGTATGCTTCTGCCATAATGAATACGTTGAAACAGTGTGTATATGAATAGAGCTACGATTGGGTATTTTGGTTTCCAATCTAACTGCATATTCAGCAAATTGTTCGATAACATAATCTAAATTACCAGGCTGGCCTTTTATGCGTTCACCCTGTTCAAATATAATATAACGGCCATCCGTTGAATCTTCTATTCTAGCGACTGCTGAAGTTATTACACTGACATCCCTCTTGTCGTGTTCTAAACTTTGTACAAAAACCTCATGCATTTTTTTATCAGCATCAATCGTTTCCACGTAGAAAACTAAATCGCCTGCACTATATTCACTAAACTTACCTGCTGCTATACCTCTGGTTTCAGAAGTCTCTTCATCGTGTAATGCCAGCGTAAGTACTCTAGCCTCTGCCCAAGGCGCAGCAAACAATGACATTGCTACAGCCAAAAGACTAACGGGAAAAACCAATAAAAATACCGCTCTATAAATAACACCAGAACCACCGCCTGCCGAAGAAACAGCCGCCATTTCATGGTCTCTGTACATTCTACCCAACACCATCAAAACGGCTAAAAATAAAGCGGCAGGTAATAACTCTGCGATAGTCACGATTGTTTTTAGCCCCAGAATACTCAACAATGTTTCATTGGAAACTTGGCCGCTAATAGCCTGATCAAGAACACGTATAAATAGCCGACTAACGATAATCACGACAAGAACTGATAAACCTCCTAAAAAAGTCTTCAGCAAGTCCTGAACGACCATTTTATCAAGAACGGTAATCCATGGTCGCGCTGTCTTTTTACGAGCTTTAGCCTCATCTTTCCTCAAACCTGCTCTCCAATCATTTTTTGTTTTTCATGTTAAATCTAAATGTTACCTACCATTCTCCGCCTTGATAAGCTAAAGCAGTTATCATGTCCTCGGCTAAATGGGGGGCAAGCAACCTAAAAAAAGCTTATCTTTTTTTAGAAATTTGACGTCTTGGCTCAGGTTTGACGTTATTAAGAACAGGCTCAACTCTTTCTAAACCCGCAAACTCAAATAACAAATCCAATTCCTTATCGGTCAATTCATAAAAGTCACGTGTTCTTAACCCGTCTGGTAACACAATAGGCCCATAACGCACACGCATCAAACGACTAACAACAACTTCTTGAGATTCCCATAAGCGCCTTACCAAGCGGTTACGACCTTCGTTAACAATAACGTGATACCATTTATTGGCACCTTCTCCACCAAAAAATCGAATCGCATCAAACTTAGCAATACCATCTTCAAGCTCCACACCTTGTTTTAGTTTTTCTAGAGTTGCATCTGAAACATCGCCTAGAATACGTACGGCATACTCACGTTCTACTTCAGTAGAGGGATGCATTAATCGATTAGCTAACTCACCATTATTGGTTACTAGCAAAAGCCCCGAGGTATTAATATCTAATCTTCCTACGGAAATCCATCGTGCCGTTAACAATTCAGGTAACTGAGTAAATACTAGCGGCCTACCTTCTGGATCACGTCGAGTAACGATTTCACCAGTGGGTTTATGATAAAGCAACACGCGCGTCGGTTGTATAGCAAATTTTTCCCAATGCACTACTCGCTCATTTAATTGAAGATGGTCGCCTTCTTTTAAACGATCGCCTAATTTAACGACATTATGATTAAGCTTGAGTCGACCTTCATCTATCCAGCGCTCAATTTCTCTACGTGAACCCATGCCACCACGAGCAAGTACTTTTTGTATCCGCTCTCCGACTTCGGGTTGAGCGCGAACATTTCTGCTCGTAACTTTGCTTACATCCGCAGGTTTAGCTGAAGGAATTGTTGCTTTAGCATCAGTGGTTTTCGGTGCCTGTTTTTGTTGATTTTTACGCTGTTGCTTAGGTGTCTTATTGGCTCTCGTAGGCGAACTATTTGGCCGTTTGGATGAATCATTAGTTGGTTTCTTGCTGTTCACTCATTACCTGCATAGGTTGTTGCATTTTATCTATCGGCCATTCAAGCTGTTGTATCTCTTGCAAAGTCGGTAGTTCATTTATTGATGCTATATTAAAATAATCTAAAAATTGTTTGGTTGTGCCATAAAGTCCTGGCCGACCAGGCACTTCTTTATGGGCAACGACTCGCACCCATTCTCGTTCAAGTAAGGTTTGAATAATGCTTGAGCTGACACTGACGCCGCGTATATCTTCAATTTCACCCCGTGTTACCGGTTGTTTGTAAGCAATAATAGCTAAAGTTTCCAATAAGGCTCTGGAATATTTAGGCGGCTTTTCCTCAAATAAACGAGAAACCCAACGCGACAATTCCTGCTTAACTTGAAACCGATAACCACTAGCGACGGCTTTTAATTCTATAGGTCGAAATCGATAATCTTCAATAATAGAATCTATTGCTGACAGTATATCTGGAAGTTCTGGCTGCTCCAGCTCAGGAAAAACCTGCTGCACTTGTTTAGGCGTCATTGGCCGTCTAGCAGCAAATAAAATAGCCTCAACGATACGTTTAGTTTTCACATTGGCTTCAGGTAGCTCAGAGACTATAGATACATTATTCAAAGGTGTCATGGTTAACTTCTTACGTCGTGATCTGATTTTTTCAGCTACATGCTGAATATCTTTAGCGTAGGGCTTAAGTTTAAGTGGTACGACTTTTAAAGTGACATTTTCTGATCGCACACGCGCTTTAGAGGCCCTAGGTTTCGCTATGACAATTGACTTTTCTAACTCGAATTTCGGTATAGGGCTCAGATTGGATGATTTCGATAAGTCCTTCTTTGCCAAGTTCGAGGATGGCCAAAAACGAGACAACAACTCCGTGTCGACCTTCTTTTCGGACAAATAATTGCGAGAAAAGGAGGTTATTTTCTCTTTCAAGGTATTCCAAAATGGTTGCCATTCGTTCACGGACAGATAACGCTTCTTTAGTAATTTGATGATGACTAAGTTGCGCAACCCGTTTAAAAACATCCTTAAGTGCCAGCAACATATCGTTTAACTGGACATCGGGTAACGGTTGATCAACACCTAATAAAGACACATCGACATCAATGGCGAATATGTCACGTTCAATTCTAGCTAATAAATCGATTTCTTCAGCTGCAGCCTTAATACATTCATATTCCTGCAAGCGACGAATCAAGGTGGCCCTAGGGTCCTCTTCTTCGTCATCGGCTTCAACTTGCCTAGGCAGTAGCATTCTCGATTTTATCTCTGCCAATAAAGCTGCCATAACCAGATATTCTGCAGCCAACTCTAAATTCAATTCCCCCATCAATTTAATATAACTAATATATTGTTGGGTAATTTGAGCAATTGGGATATTCACAATATCTAGATTTTGTCGCCGAATCAAATACAGCAATAAATCCAAAGGACCTTCAAATAAATCTAGAAAGACCTCTAAAGCATCCGGTGGTATATAAAGATCATCGGGTAACTTTTCAAAAGGTGCGCCATTAACTATGGCGAAAGCCGCCGACATTGGCTGTATTGATGCAATCGCAGTCATGTCCTAGCCTTATAAAAACTACATACCCGCAATGGAAAAAAATATTTTCTGAGCGATGAACAGAGGATATTCTAAAATAACATTTAAAATTTTAGTATAAAGCAGCACTAATAAAACTATAAAGCCATAGCGTTCTAAACGATTATATTGGCTAGCCCAGTAACGGGGTAAAATACCCGTCAAAATACGACTGCCATCTAAGGGTGGAATCGGTAATAAATTAATCATTGCCAAAACTAAATTAATTG
>CAMDNJ010000010.1 GCA_945902915.1 Crenothrix polyspora
AAAGTTAGTTATACCGTTAATGTATGCAATTCGGACGCTCCTTTTCTGGAACCTACATTAAGGCACATGATGCGTGCACTTAACTTCCCGTTCATGGAAAAACTGGTTGCATATGATCCAGGCAAACAGGAAGGAAAGTATGAACAGCGCATTCAAGGTAAGCAATTGGAGATAGAGCAAATTCTTCAACGCCTTCTGGATGAAGGAGTAATAGATCGAGTAGATATCATTCCATGGGATGAAAGCGAGCAAAATAGGATTTTGTATAAATACTTCGGAACTTTTGAAATCGATCTTAAAGATTTTTCTGGAGCGCCAATCTACCAATATCTCTATGCACTGGATCGATGTATAGGCGACTATGTCTTGCACACGGATTCTGACATGCTGTTCTATAATTCCGGTCAGGGTTCTTGGATTCAAGACGGGCTAGACTTGTTCAAGCAGGAGTCGCATGTAATAGTAACGACTCCAAGAGGCGGTCCTCCCAAAGCACACAATTGGTATGAGCGGCTATTAGGTCGCTCTTTCGAGCCAAAACCTAAAGCTCTTTGGGGCTATGCCTCTTTCACTTCCACGCGTTATTTTCTTTTAGATATGTTGAAGTTTCAAGCATGTCTGCCACTGGTACAATCGAAAAAAGGCGAGCCCTTAGAAAACACTATCAGTCATACGATTAAGATGAAAGGCTACGAACGCTGGTCCCTCAATGGTTACGATTATTGGGCTATCCATCCGTGGAAGCATGACGAAAACTATATTCGCTATCTGCCCGATTTGATTTGGGCAGTTGAAAATAATATTTATCCTTTTTGCCGAACAGGTTATCAATGGGACATGAGAACTGAAGGGGAATATATCAATGAATGGTTAAAAATTCTATACGCTCATGGACGAGCAAAATAAAACGTTAAAGCTGAAATTAGCAAATATAGTGCGCGTGATTGACGCTTATAAACGATGTGTAATATCAGGAGTTACGGACTTACAGTCAGATACTTGCCATCGATCCAAAAAAATTATTTTACGCGCATGCCAGCAACAGCTCCTGCTTCAGGGCTTAATATCCAAATATCTTTGCCTCCGGGGCCTGCTGCTAAGACCATGCCTTCAGAGCAGCCAAAACGCATTTTTCTAGGAGCGAGATTAGCAATCACTAAGGTTAATTTGCCTTCTAAGTCTTCAGGCGCGTAAGCCGATTTAATGCCCGCTAATATGTTGCGAGTTTCATCGCCGATATCGACAGTCAACTGCAATAGTTTATCTGAACCTTCGATGTGTTCAGCTTTGATGATTTTAGCTATACGTAAATCCAGTTTGGCAAAATCTTCAAATTCGATAGTATCTGCGATAGGTTCAAATGCTTTAGTTTTTAAAGGTGCTACCGTTTTCTCAAGATTTTCTTTAGACGCTTCAACGATGGCTGTGATTTTATCGGCTTCGACACGCGTCATTAATGGCTTGAATTCATTAATGTCATGGTTTAGTAAAGGTTTTATAGCGACTGGCCATGCTTGACTAGGAATGTTTAAAAAGAGCTCTGCTTGCTCTGCTAAGACAGGAATGACCGGCTTTAGAAAAGTCGCCAATAAGCCAAACAAATTAAGTCCCATAGAGCAAACGTCATGTAATTCAGCGTCACTTCCTTCTTGCTTGGCAATCAACCAAGGCTTTTTTTCATCAATATATTGGTTGGCTTTATCAGCCAGTGCCATAATCTCGCGCATGGCTTTACCAAACTCACGCGTTTCATAAAAGTTGGCGATTTGTTCGTTAGCGCCAATGAATTCTTGATATAAGGCTGGCTCAGAGCATTGTTCTGATAAGCGGTTATCAAAGCGTTTAGCGATAAAGCCGCTGCAACGACTGGCGATATTAACAACCTTTCCAACTAGGTCAGAATTAACGCGTTGACTAAAGTCATCAAAATTAAGATCAATATCATCAACGCCCGCGCTAAGCTTGGCAGCAAAGTAATAACGTAGATATTCAGGATTGAGATGATCCAAATAGGTTCTTGCGGTAATAAAAGTCCCGCGAGATTTGGACATTTTTTCACCATTGACAGTTAGAAAGCCGTGAGCATAAATTGCACTCGGTGTTCTAAAGTCAGCGCCACTCAACATCGCAGGCCAAAATAAGGCATGGAAATAGATAATATCTTTACCAATAAAATGATATAACTCAGCAGAGCTATCTTTAGCCCAAAACACATCAAAATCTAAGCCTTGTTTATCACATAGATTTTTAAAGCTGGCCATATAGCCAATAGGTGCATCTAGCCATACATAAAAGTATTTTCCAGGAGCATCAGGAATTTCAAAACCAAAATAAGGCGCATCGCGAGAAATATCCCATTGCTGTAAACCGCCTTCTAACCATTCGGCTAATTTATTGCGTACTTCAGATTGCAAGTGACCGGCTTTAGTCCAAGCATTGAGCATTTCGGTAAAGTTAGCTAAATCGAAAAAATAATGAACCGAGTCTTTTGAAATCGGCTTAGCACCTGAAATAGCAGAGACAGCATTTTTCAGTTCGCTAGGTGAGTAAGTGGTGCCACAGGCTTCGCAACCATCGCCATATTGATCGATAGCGCCACATTTAGGACAATCACCTTTGATAAAGCGATCAGATAAGAACATATTCTTAACGGGATCGAAGGCTTGAGTAATGGTGCGTGAACTAATATGACCCGCATCCCGCAAGCGTTTATAGATCAGTGATGAATAACTACGGTTTTCTTCGGAATGGGTGCTGTGATAATTATCAAAAGCCACGCCGAATTCAGTGAAATCAGCTAAGTGTTCTTTGCCAACTTGAGCGATCAGTTGTTCAGGAGTAATACCCTCTCGATCAGCTTTGAGCATAATCGGAGTGCCGTGGGTGTCATCAGCGCACACGAAATAACAAGCATTGCCGCGTTGTTTCTGGAAGCGAACCCAGATATCGGTTTGAATATATTCAACCAGATGACCTAAATGTATGGGGCCGTTTGCGTAGGGTAAAGCACTGGTAACTAGAATTTTTCTATCGGACATGGTGTGAAAGTTTAGGAATACAAAATAAATAATAGGCTGATTATCTCATGAAATGATCGCTGCTAACGCATAGTGCATCGTTAACCGATGAATATTATTAAAAAGCCTGTAGAATGCCTTGCTAATAATGTTTGGTTTTATCACCGAATCTACTAGAAATATTTAACTTAAAATAATTATGGCGCACATAGAAAAGACCGATGTAGAGCATTTATTAGCAACCTTTATTGATCCTAATCATGGTGTAGATCTACTTACGTCAAAATCAATTAAAGCAATTATTCTTGATGGCAACAATGTCACCGTTTACTTAGAGTTAGGTTATCCTGCGAAAAGCACTATTGAGGCTTTAAAAACCGATGTTGAGCAACTCTTGAAAACCTTAGCCGGAGTTGGTTCAGTAGCGGTTGAGGTTACGGTAAAAATTATTTCTCATGCCGTACAACAGGGCTTAAAGCCACAAGCTAATATCAAAAATATTATTGCTGTGGCTTCTGGAAAAGGCGGCGTTGGTAAATCAACTACTGCTGTTAATATAGCTTTAGCTTTAGCCGCAGAAGGCGCCAAAGTAGGTATCATGGATGCTGACATTTATGGACCGAGTATTCCAACTATGTTGGGCTTGTCAGGTCGTCCTGATAGTGTCGATAATAAAACCCTGATGCCTAAAATAGCTTTTGATATACAAACGATGTCTATAGGCTATTTAGTTGAACCTGATCAAGCGATGATTTGGCGTGGTCCCATAGCCACCAATACCTTACAACAATTGCTCAGAGATACTAATTGGCATGATATCGATTATTTAATTATTGATTTACCACCCGGTACCGGTGACATACAGTTAACCTTGGCGCAACAGATTCCAGTGAGTGGTGCGATTATCGTTACGACTCCACAAGATATTGCTTTGCTTGATGCGCAGCGTGGCTTGGGTATGTTCGCTAAAGTAAATGTGCCTGTCTTAGGTGTTGTTGAAAATATGAGTTTACATATTTGTAGCGCTTGCGGTCATGAGGAAGCTATTTTTGGTTCCGGTGGTGGTATGGCGATGTCTGAGAAAAATAAGGTAGATTTTTTAGGTTCACTGCCTTTAGATATGTCGATTCGCTTAAGTTCTGACTCCGGAATTCCTACCGTGGTTGCTGATCCTGATGGTCGCCCTGCACAGTTGTATAAAGATATTGCCCGTAAGACAGCTGCCAGGTTGGCATTAAAAACCAAGGACTTTAGCACGCGATTTCCTACTATCGTCGTGCAAGATACTTAAACTAATAGATACAAGCTGTCATTACTAATTTAACTTTAGTATTTTTTTCTTGTACTTGAGTGACGCCTAATAAGAATTTAACTTTTTAACACACTGGATAGATAGCCTTCATGAGCATAAAGTCAGATAAATGGATACGCCGTATGGCAGAACAACACGGCATGATAGTGCCATTTGAGAGTGGTCAAGTTAGAGATTCTGAGCAAGGTCGAGTCATTTCTTATGGCACGTCCAGTTACGGCTATGATGTGCGCTGCTCTGATGAGTTTAAAATCTTTACTAACATTAACTCTGCAGTTGTTGATCCTAAAAACTTTGATCCAGATAGCTTTGTGGATGTTAAATCGGATGTCTGCATCATTCCACCTAATTCATTTGCTTTAGCGCGTACCGTCGAGTTCTTTAAAATTCCACGAGACGTACTGACTATCTGCTTAGGAAAGTCTACTTATGCCAGATGTGGGATTATCGTCAATGTGACACCTTTAGAGCCTGAATGGGAAGGTCATGTTACCTTAGAGTTTTCTAATACCACAACCTTGCCGGCAAAGATTTATGCCAATGAAGGCGTTGCCCAAATGCTCTTTTTTGGCGGAGATGAAGTTTGCGAAACCTCTTATAAAGATCGGGGGGGTAAGTATCAAGGGCAAACGGGCGTCACTTTGCCTAAAGCATAGTCATTCCTTAGGTCTATAAAACCCACTCTTTAAAAAAACGCCTCATTATGGGGCGTTTTTTATTGTCCGTACGTATATAATCAGGTCCAGTCTACAAGCATCGTCCGTTCCTATGAGGATAGTCTGTAATTTGCTTATATAAACTCAAAGTTCATTTAAAAACAACTGATGACAACAAGCTATGTATAAACGCATACTGGATAATCTAAATTGCGCTATTTTATTATTTGATTGCAACTTAATACTGACCTACATCAACACCTCAGGAGAGATTTTGTTGGCGGATAGTGCCCAGCACTTGGTCGGGCATAGTGCAGATGAGTTATTCAAATTTTCTGATTCGGCTTTACTGATCAATTTGAAGCAATCTCTAGCTATGGCGGAACCCTTAGTCGATCGCGCACTGACTGTGGCGCGTACTACACATAATGCGACGATTAATTTTAGTGCCACCCCCATAGTAGTTGATGAGCAAGTGCATGAAATATTACTTGAACTCCAACAAGTCGATAATCACTTACGTATCTCTAAAGAAGAGCAATTATTATCACAGCACAATACGGCGCGTTTATTAGTGAGAGGGCTGACTCATGAAATTAAAAATCCTTTAGGCGGCTTACGTGGCGCAGCACAGTTACTTGATTTAGAGCTAGAAGATCCAGAGCTTAAAGAATATACGCAAATTATCATTGCCGAATCAGATCGATTACAGGCACTGATGGATAAGATGTTAGGGCCTAATAAATTACCCAATAAAAAAATGCTTAATATTCATGAGGTATTAGAGCGTGTTAGGCAATTGGTACATGCAGAATCTAGTAATACCTTGACTATCATTAATGATTACGATCCCAGTATTCCTGATATTTATGCCGATAAAGATCAACTCATACAAGCGATTTTAAATATTGCCAGAAATGCCATGCAGGCCATGGAAGGTAAGGGAGAACTTATATTTAAAACCCGCATTCATCGGCACATGAATATAGGTCGTAAGCGCTATAAGTTGGCTGTCAAATGCGACATCATCGATAATGGGCCGGGTATAGCCGCGAGTATGATGAACCAGATCTTTTATCCTATGATTACTGGACGGGCTGACGGGACAGGCTTAGGTTTGTCGATTGCGCAATCGCTCATTAATCAACATAACGGTTTAATTGAATGTAATAGTGAGCCTGGCAGTACTGTATTTTCAATTTATTTACCGATGGAGGTCCAGCAATGATTAAATCCGAAACCGTTTGGATTGTTGATGATGACAAGTCTATACGCTGGGTTGTTGAAAAGGCCTTACAAAAAGCAGGCATTATCACCCGAAGTTTTTCTGATGGAAAAGAGTTAATTGTCGCTTTAAAAGATGGTCTGCCAGATGCCTTAATTACAGATATTCGAATGCCGGGAATGGATGGCTTAGAATTATTAAGTAAAATACAGATTAGTCACCCAACTTTGCCTGTTATTGTCATGACCGCGCATTCCGATTTAGAAAGTGCTGTTTCGGCTTTTCATGGTGGTGCTTTTGAATATTTACCTAAGCCCTTTGATATTAAAGAAGTGGTTAATCTAGCGCAACGCGCTTGCTTACATGGTCGACAGCTACAAGAAGACAGCCAAAATACCATGGGGGTTAATGTCGAAGTTACGCCTGAGATTATTGGCGAAGCACCCGCCATGCAAGAAGTATTTCGAGCTATAGGAAGATTGGCACGTTCGCATATTACCGTACTCATTAATGGGGAATCAGGTGCCGGTAAGGAATTAGTCGCTAAAGCCTTGCATAGACACAGCCCTAGAACGAAAAAGCCTTTTGTTGCTTTAAATATGGCCGCTATTCCTAAAGATCTTATGGAGTCAGAGCTGTTTGGGCACGAGAAAGGCGCTTTTACGGGCGCAGTATTAAGAAGAGCGGGGCGTTTTGAACAAGCTAACGGCGGAACCTTATTTCTGGATGAAATAGGCGATATGCCCACAGAATTACAAACCCGGTTATTAAGAGTGTTAGCGGATGGTGAATTTTATCCAGTCGGTGCGCATCAAGCGGTTAAAGTCGATGTACGTATTATTGCGGCAACGCATCAAGATTTGGAAACCTTAGTCGAACAAGGTCGTTTTCGTGAAGATTTATTTCATCGTTTAAATGTCATTCGTATACATCTTCCTGCCTTACGTGAACGTAAACAGGATATCCCTTTGTTATTACGTCATTTTTTAAATCAAGCAGCTGTTGAACTTGGTGTGGAAATGAAAGTTCTGAGGCCAGAGGCAGAAGCTTTTTTAAGTACCTTAGAGTGGCCTGGCAACGTTAGGCAATTAGAAAATAGTTGTCGCTGGATAACCGTAATGGCCTCAGGGCGAGAAGTTTATTTACATGATTTACCGCCAGAATTATTGAATACCTCGATAGAGCAGGTTGTTGCAGCAACGGATTGGGAAGCGTTATTTAGAAAGCATATAGATAGACAATTATTATGTACACAAGATCATAATGCCCCAAAGATAGACATTGCCAAGCAAGCTATTAATACCGTTGAAACGCTTTTAATAAAAGCCGCCTTAGACTTTACAAGAGGCAAGCGTCATGAGGCCGCTATTTTATTAGGTTACGGTCGAAATACCCTCACTCGTAAAATTAATGAACTAGAGATCGAAGAATAATCCTCATTACTCGGTAGGTTGGGCTGCGTGCTTTTCGCAACCCAACATATTCATGCTGCATTGTTGGGTTAACGATAAAGCCGTTAGCCCAGCCTAGATCAAACTTTTCATCTATGAGTCTCTGACCATTAGTATCTTGATGTTATCTAATCGCACCATAAATAAGCATAGAAAAAAATAATGCACCAAGTATGTGCTTTCGGGAGAGAGTAAGCTTTGGCATAGCTCGATAGATGATAGCTGTTTCCTGAGTTGATCGAATATCCGCCAGTAATAAATAACGCTGATACATGAGGCAGGCTACTTTTTAGTAGCGAATACCCTAAATAGAAACCTTAATAAATAACACTTGGCACAATCCCTGCTTTAATCATTATGAATCGTTACTTTTAAAATGAGAGAGGAAGAAATGAAACTGATAACCGCTATAGTCAAACCGTTTAAATTGGATGATGTCCGTGAAGCACTTTCAGAACTAGGTGTTTCAGGCGTCACCGTTACTGAAGTCAAAGGTTTTGGTCGCCAAAAGGGGCATACTGAACTGTATCGTGGAGCAGAGTATGTGGTTGATTTTTTACCTAAAGTTAAAATTGAAGTGGCCGTGGCTGATCAATTACTGAGTCAGGCCGTAGCAGCGATAACGCGTGTCGCTAATACAGGAAAAATTGGTGATGGTAAGATCTTTGTCAGCAATTTAGAGCAAGTTGTTCGTATTCGTACCGGTGAAACCGGCGATGAAGCACTTTAATAGATTAGGGGGACTTATGAACTATATTTTAAAATTTTTTGCTCTGTTGGCTATGTCGAGTTTTTCAGGACTTACTGTTGCAGATGATGCAGTCGCCGTTGTCGCACCGGTTGCACAAAAGGGCGATACCGCTTGGATGATTATGGCCACGATCTTGGTTATTCTTATGTCTATACCCGGTTTGGCTTTATTTTATGGCGGTATGGTACGTGCCAAAAATATGCTTTCCATATTAATGCAAGTGTTCGTAATCTTTTCCTTGATGGCGATCTTATGGGCGCTTTATGGCTATAGTATTGCTTTTACCGAAGGTAATGCTTTTGTCGGCGGCTTCAGTAAGTTGTTTCTATTAGGCATAACACCTGATTCCTTGGCCGCTAGTTTCAGTAAAGGTGTTTATATACCCGAGTATATTTATGTTGCCTTCCAATTGACTTTTGCTTGTATTACGCCAGCCTTGATCATCGGTGCTTTTGCTGAGCGCGTTAAGTTTTCAGCCATCTTAGTGTTTATGGTGATTTGGTTTACCTTTGCTTATCTGCCTATGGCGCATATGGTTTGGTATTGGGCAGGTCCAGATGCTTATACCGATGCTAGTACAGGTGAAAAAGCCTTGGCAACGGCAGGCTTTTTATTCCAAAAAGGTGCTTTAGATTTTGCTGGCGGTACCGTAGTACATATTAACGCCGGTATTGCCGGTTTAGTTGGTTGTTTAGTGATAGGCAAGCGCGTAGGCTTTAAAAAAGAATCTTTAGTGCCACACAGTGTCACTATGACCATGATCGGTGCCTCATTATTATGGGTGGGCTGGTTTGGTTTTAATGTAGGCTCTAATCTTGAAGCCAATGGTCTTGCGACTTTAGTGTTTGTTAATACCTTATTGGCGAGTGCGGCGGCAACCTTGGCTTGGACAGGTGCTGAATGGCTTATCCGTGGCAAACCCAGTATGTTGGGTGGTGCTTCAGGCTCTATTGCTGGTTTGGTCGCTATTACCCCAGCCTGTGGTTGGGCTGGCCCTATGGGTTCTATCGTTTTAGGCCTGGTTGTGGGTATTGTCTGCTTTTGGGCGGTGACTAGCCTAAAAAGTAAGTTGGGCTATGATGATTCCCTAGATGCATTTGGTGTTCACGGTATAGGCGGTATTATCGGGGCATTGGGTACAGCAGTGGTTGCTAGCCCTGCTTTAGGCGGTACTGGTGTTTGGGATTATGTCACTAATGGTGTTGCTGAATACAGTATGTCGACTCAATTGATTAGTCAACTATGGGCGGTCGGTATTTGTATCATTTGGTCAGGCACTGTGTCTTTTATCGCCTTCAAATTGGTTGATAGCTTAATAGGACTTAGAGTCAGTGAAGAAGTTGAACGTGGAGGCTTAGACATTTCTGAACACGGCGAAACAGCTTATCACTATTAGCTTATAAGCTTATCAAGATAAAAAGACGGGAGCTTTAGCTCCCGTTTTTTTTGTCTTGATCATAGGGCTACCAATTTAAGACGGGACACTCGCTTAATCATTCACTTTTAGACAGGGTTCTCCTAAGCGCAGACATAGGACGAAAGGCGAAGGGCGAAGCCTAGTACCTGTCACGCCTAAAGTTGCTAGCCGATGATAGTAATCAATAGGTGATTAAGCTCTTGTCCATAAAAACTGTCGTTCCGAGGCATCTATCGCGAGTTCATTAATACTGGCATAGCGACGTTGCATGAGTCCAGAATCCGCAAATTCCCAGTTCTCATTGCCATAAGCTCGAAACCATTGGCCGGCCTGATCATGCCATTCATACTCAAAACGCACGGCGATTTTATTATCCATAAAACACCAGAGTTCTTTCTTAAGTCGATAGTCTTGTTCTTTTTTCCATTTACCTTGCAAAAAAGTTTTGATAGCCTCTCGGCCAGAAAAGAACTCGCAACGGTTACGCCATTGTGAATCTAGGGTATAAGCCAGTGCAACACGCTCAGGATCCCGAGTATTCCAAGCATCTTCGGCAGCTTGAACTTTTTGTAGAGCGGTCTCTAGGGTAAAAGGCGGTAAAGGGGGTTTAGTTTCCATGATAGATACTCCAAGTGCTTATCTTAGCGAATTTTAATAATCATAAAATTTAAGGCAGGTTGGATTGCCTCTTTTCGCAACCCAATAATGTCGACTTAGGAGCTTGATATTAAAGCTTCCCAACTAATTTTAACAATAGCGCTGTAATAATGGTAATTTGTAGTAAGCCTACAGCCACTACCCACCTTATTAGTTCAGCTTTTGTTTCAGCAATATCACGCTTAAGTTCAGACCTTACCAGTTCTATCGTTAACTCAGTTTCTTTTATCCTTGCATCTAAATCTTTATTAGTGACGACATTTTCTAGGCTATGCTCATGCTTAACATAATCTATCGTGGCACTCGCTGCTTGTTGATGTAAGCGAGTAATCGCTTCGGCTTGCGGCTCACTTAAACCTGCTTGTTTTAATTCTGTTACAAACGCATGTGTATCAAAAGTTAATGTGGTCATTTTTAAGATCCTACATAAAGGGATGCTGGCATTGTATAGAAAATAATCTATAAGGTAACTCGCAAAATAAAATACACCATAAAATATGTAGGTTTATTATTGCGCTTAACAATCATCAACTTGATCAGCTAAGGCACTAACTTGCATCACTAATTCGTTTAATTGCTCAGTCGTTTCAGTACGAATCGTAGCATGTGCGACTTTACGGCCTTTTCGAGGCTCTTTGTCATATAAATGTAAATGGGCGTGCGGAATAGCCAATAATTCATCTATTTTTGGTAAACCACCGATAAAATTAATCATTGCCGCTTTGCCGACAGCATCAGTCGCCCCTAAGGGTAAATCTAAAATGGCGCGTAAATGATTTTCAAACTGACTGGTTTCAGCGCCTTCTATCGTCCAATGTCCTGAATTATGCACACGGGGTGCAAATTCATTAGCGATTAATTGACCGTTTACTTCAAACAATTCTAAGGCTAAGACACCGACATAATCTAACTCAGCCATTAAGCGTGAAATATAGGTCTCGGCTTGTGCTTGCGTAGGGTCATTAGCACAGCAATGAGAGACGCGTAAAATACCATTGCGATGCATATTTTCAGAAAGAGGATAGAAGACTATCTCACCTGAGACACTACGCGCTGCAATAATAGAGACTTCACGATTAAATGGCACATAGGCTTCAACGATAGCCGGTACACCCTGTAAAAGAGTCCATGCGCTGGCTAAATCATCCACCGTTTTCAGTAAGGATTGGCCTTTACCATCATAGCCCATGGTGCGGCTTTTTATTATAGCCGGCCAACCGATGCTGGTCATCGCCAGTTCTAGGTCTTCTAAGCTATCGACAGCCGCATAAGCGGGGGTCGGTATATCAATATTATTAAAAAAAGTCTTTTCTATGAGTCTATCTTGCGCAACTGCCAAAGCCTTAGGTGCTGGATGCACTTGGGTATGTGAGGCTAAAAATGCAGCGACATGGGCAGGTACGTTTTCAAACTCATAGGTGACCACATCGGCACGCTCAGCCAATTCAGCGAGTAGGCGAGGATCGTCATAAGCGCCGTGTAAATGTTCACCTAAACTATTAGCGCAGGCATCAGCAGAGGGATCAAGAAACACAAATTTTACGCCTAAGGGATAACCCGCTAAAGCAATCATGCGAGCCAGTTGGCCAGCACCGAGTACACCGACGATCATAGCAGTTCCTCGCGAGGGTCAGAATGGGCGAGTACATTTTCGGTTTGCTCATTTCTAAAGGCATGTAAAGCCTCACGAAAATGAGTATGCTTATTGCTGATGATAGCTGCAGCTAATAAGGCGGCATTGATGGCGCCGGCTCTACCGATAGCCAAGGTGCCCACTGGAATACCGGCGGGCATTTGCACGATAGAGAGCAACGAGTCCATGCCATTTAAGGCCTTAGATTGTACCGGTACGCCTAAGACAGGCAGAGCTGTTTTAGCGGCAGTCATGCCGGGTAAATGTGCGGCACCGCCAGCGCCAGCAATAATAACCTCTAAGCCTTTAGTTTCGGCGCTTTCTGCATAAGCAAACAGTTTATCCGGCGTTCTGTGCGCTGAAACCACGTCACATTCGTACGGAATCCCTAATCGATCTAAGGTATCCGCTGCATGGTGCATGGTTTCCCAATCGGAAGTCGAACCCATAATTATGCCTACCAGTGCTGCCATATTTATTCCTTAAAGTAATCTGTATAACTGAGTCAATAAAAGGCGCTTAGTATCGCATAAATGCTTTGATGATGCGCTCTAAGTTATAGGCTTTTAGGGGATCAAGTAAGTGGTGTTTAAGGCGTTGACCAACGTCACGATGATAGCTGTCTAGTCGTGCTGTAGTTTGTGTAATGAGTCTTTTAAACAAGTACTTGTTTGCAAGCTTCATAGACCTGTTCTATCTCATCTTTATTGCATAAAAGGATGATTCTATGCGGATAACTGCCGATTAAGTTGCTGCTGTGATAGAGTTTAATGCAATAGGCCTCAGCCTTTGCCATATCGGCAAAGGTCAGTATTAATATGTTAGGTTTGTGATCATCAAAATCTTTTGCCGGTGTATTAGAGCGTATTGAAACAAAGATCTTTTTGTAATCTTTAGTCAATTGCTATTTTATCGATTGGGCATCTTTGCTACTATCAGTCGCTATGAGTATCGAGGTAAGTTATAAGTTATTTGATTTGAGAGGCTTATAAACGCTTAGCAGCGGCTTCCCAGTTAACAATCCATGGGTAAATGTCATGGGCAGACATCGGTTTAGCAATAAAATAGCCTTGGGCAACATCGCAATCAGTACTGCGTATGAAATCCCAATCGGCTTGGTTTTCGACGCCTTCAGCAACACTTTTCATGCCTAATTGTTTGGCTAAGCTTAAGCTGGCATCAAAGATAGCCTGCTGCGTTTCGTTGTTAATCATATTGTGAACAAAACTTTGATCAATTTTAAGTTCATTAAAAGGGATATTACATAATTGAGATAAGGACGAGTGGCCAGTGCCAAAATCATCGATGGATAAGTTAAAACGATGCATACGCAAACGTGTAAGCACTTCCATTGAAACGTATGAATTACTCATCAGTTTGCTTTCAGTCACTTCCAAGATTATATCGTTAGGCATAATGCCTGAATCCGCCGCAGCGTTGACTAGATAATTTGCAAAAGCTAAGTCAGCGAGATTATCCATAGAAATATTAATGGCTACTTGCAATGATAAACCGGCATCTTGCCAGGCTTTGGTTTGAGCAAAAGCTTCTCTAACGACTGCCCGAGTTAAATCATCAATCAGTGCATGGGCTTCTGCTAGAGGTATAAATTGATCGGGAAATACTAGGCCATCAATAGGATGATGCCAGCGCACTAAGGACTCAACACCCACGACTTTAGTATTTTTGACATCGACTTTAGGTTGATAGTAAATAATGAGCTCAAGATTAGCGATTGCTGAGCGTAATTCATCGGCAGAATAATTTTTTTACTAGTGATGACGCGTTTGGGTTGAGGTGATTGCCATTTTGCAAGTTTTAAAGATAACAGTTCAAGAGTCACCGGTTTCTGTAAGTGACCTAGGCTGGCAATTTTATAATTTTTTATTAATTTATGGGCCGTTTCACGAATACGTTCATCTTCTGCACTCAACAGCAGAATATGGCCTTGGTAATGCCGATTGGCGAGGTGGCGTATAAATTCTATGCCATCCATTTCAGACATATTCAAGTCTAAAAGAATGATGGTTTGCGTTTCATCAACCCCCTTTAGCCAATCTAGACCTTCTTGTCCGCTAGTACAGGTAGTCACTTGACTATATCCTAGGTTGGCGAGCATGTACTGCATGAGTTTAAGCATAATGGGTTGATCATCAATCGCCACTATGTGCAGCATAGATTTATCGGGCATGATATAGAACCTTAAGTTTGAGGGCGATAGTTAGGGTTAGAGAATGTTCAAAAAATCTATTTAAATAGCTTTAAAGAGCATTACTCACTGAATTAAGTTCAGCAGCGCGTTGTAAACCTCAATTACTTCTAAATTAAAAAGTTGTAAACATTCATTTAAGTCGGTGATAGCGTGCTTAGTTTTGCTTAAGGCCTCTATTTCATCGCATAAATCACCTAATTTTAGTGCGCCCATCGCGCGCGCTGAAGATTTTAAAGTATGGGCATGGAAGCCAACTTTATTTAAGTGTCCTGCATAAAATTCAACTCTTATAGAGTCAGCTAGCGAGGTTAAACTGCTAAGAAACTCTTGTAAAAAGTATTTGATGGTCTCAGGATCATCACCCACTAACGCCTCTAATATCTTGATATTAAGTGATGCAGAGTTGTTGGTCTCAGAGTAGCTATTATTCATAGCATGAGTAGCATTAAGTAACGCCGGTTCATGGCTCAAGGGCAACCATTTTTCCAACATCATTTTTAAATCTAGCTGTGACGAGGGTTTACGAATAATGTCATTCATGCCTGCAGAGCGGCAGTTTTGGCCTTCACTTTTTAGTATGCTGGCAGTCCAAGCGATAATGATTAAAGGCTTACTGGGGTCTTCTTCGGCGCGAATAGCGGCTGCCAATTCATAACCATCCATATTAGGCATATGTAAGTCCGTCAACAACAACGGATAATGCCCTGTGCGCCAACGAGCTAAGGCTTCATGGCCATCAGCGCTTATGTCGGCGGCAAACCCGAGTATAGCCAGTTGTCGCTGGATAACTTTTTGATTGGTGCTATTGTCTTCTGCCACCAAAATAAGCCGACCTTGTTCTAGAGCCTGTTCTCGTGAAGGTGGCTCAAAAGCACTGCGTTTGAGACTAGGTGTTATTATTGGCTGTGCTGCCTTCATGCGACCTGCAGCTATTGCAACAGCCATAATAATACGGTGTTGAGTTATTATATTATTATCGATCTGTACTATGCGAGGATCTTTATTTTGTCGTATCAGTTGACGTTGTCCATGACACAGAATCACTAAACGAATATCGATGTTTTCTGGCTGCTGCATCATGTTTTGTAGATCATCCGGTAATTCATCGTCCTCTTTCGCTAGCAACCAAAGCCAAGGTTCGCCCTGTGCCGGCGCGGGTTGCTGATAGGCGGCAGTTAAATCGGGAACTAGGCTAATGATGGCCCCTGCAGATTTAAGATAGCAAGAAAAATAGTCGGCTTGGCTTTTTAAATCACCAATCAATAAACAAGCGAGGCCCTCAAGTGGGCAAGGCTTAAGCTCAGTATTTAGAGCTGAATCTAATACCGTAAAAGGCAAACGTGCGCTAAAGGTTGTTCCTAATCCTGGAGAACTTTGTACATTAATGCTGCCCGACATCAGTTGCACTAAATTATAAACAATATTGAGCCCTAAGCCGGTACCACCAAAACGTCGAGTAGTAGAGGCGTCGGCTTGGGTAAATGGACTAAATAGTTTTGCTATCATGGCGTCATCCATACCGATGCCGTTATCGATGACTTGGATTTCAATAATGGCCTGTTGAGCTGTGCGCTCAATTAATAGGACTTGGACTGAAACTCGCCCTAGAGCCGCTTGTTGACTAGAGAACTTAATGGCATTATTGGTAAAATTAACCACAATTTGGCGTAAGCGTGCTGCATCACCTTTCACCAGTTCTGGTAAGTCAGGGTCAGTAAAGAGGCTTAACTCTACGGCTTTCTTAATAGCGAGATGATTAAGCATAGTCACACTTTTTTCAATAACCTCACGCACACTAATAGGGGCTTGTTCAAGTTCTAATTTACCAGCTTCTATTTTAGAAAAATCCAGTACATCTTCGATAATGCCCAGTAAGGAAAAGGCGGAATCACGAATTACATCGAGTATTTCTACCTGATAATCCAGTAAGCTGGTTTGATGTAATATATCCAGCATACCCAGTACGCCATTCATGGGGGTACGAATTTCGTGACTCATATTAGCCAAAAACTCAGACTTTGCTTTGCTGGCCCGTTCGGCACTTTCTCGTGCGGTTTCTGCTGACTGCTGGGCACTCTCTTTTAATAATGCCAAGGCTAAACAATCAGCGATTTGATTGAGTAGGGACATTCGTGATGCCCTTTCCAAAGGATTAATTTGTGTGTACAGAACCATGACACCTAGGCTCTTACCTGTCGCGACTATAGGAATAAGATAATGACCATGTGTTTCACTAGGGGCATCACAATTACATTGATTAATAATGCTTATTTCTTGAGTCTGTACAGCCGCTACGCACTGTGTATAGAGCGTGCTGTTATTAAGCTCGTTGAGTTCTCCTGTTATCGCGAGCGGCATTAAGGTGTTTAAGTTAGGGTCTTTAATATAGATTAGACCTTTAGCCTGTAAAGCAAAGTCTTTTAAGCTAGCTAGTTTAATGAGTAGCTGTTTGCCTCGTTCAGCTAACGGTAGCATTTGTTGCAAGATGTCAGAAATTAATAAGCGGATAGCTCTATCCTTTTGCAGCTGTTTTTGCATTTGCTCATTATTGACTCGATGAGTAATGTCACTCTGAATTTGCACATACCCTAATAGTTCATGGTCATCAGAGCGTATCGGGGTGATGCTGATATTAAGCCAGCAATCATCCTTGCTTGCGGCGTTGCAAAACAAATTACGCTGGCCGAGTAAGCGATTAGTCCAACTTTGTCCTTTAGCTAAACTGTGCCGCATGTCGCTAAGTAACTTTGGATCGGCTTTGGGATGGTCAAAGCTAGAGGGTTTAATGCCTATTAATGTGCCAAGCTTTGCGCCGGTAAAGGAATATAGAGCAGGATTGGCATAATAAATAAGTCCTTGTACATCTGTGATGAAGATCATATCAATACTAGCATCTAAGGCTGTGCCGACTAGCGTCAGCTGTCTTTCTTTTTCCTTAATGACTGTAATGTCTCGTCGGATGGCAATATAGTGCTGAGCATTGCCGTTTTCATCTAGCATCGGCGTAATAGTGCTTGCAACCCAATACAGAGAGCCTTGTTTAGACCTATTGCAGATGTCGCCCTGCCAAACTTGGCCCTTGCTAAGAGTGTGCCATATGGTGCGAAAAAATTTATCAGGGTGATGACCAGAATTAACGATGCGATGGTTTTGTCCAAGTAATTCGCTTTCACTATAACCGGACGTTTCACAAAATAACTTATTTGCAAAGGTAATGGTGCCTGCTAAATCGGTAATGCTCACTAAAGCATGGTTATTGAGGGCTTGAAGTAATTGCTGGTTTTCGTTTAATTGGCTATGGTTGGCATCGTTTTGCAACTTTACCTTGATGGCCAAGGGTCTTAAGATAAGCCACCATATTAGCAGGGTAGAAGGCAGGACTAATCCTGCTACCTTAGCTAAGGTATCTTGATTTGGCGTTAAGATAATACCCCATGTTGGCAGGGCATCGGTCAAGTTCATAATCAATACGTCAATGAGTGTAACGATGATAGCTATGCTTGATAGCGAGGATAAGAATGAGTTTTTGCGTGGCTTTAATAGCATAGATATCTATAATTTTTACTGTTTAATTTAAGCCAGTGGATGCGTAGTTTCTTGCACTAAGCTTGCTGCTAATAGATCGCTCACTTGTTGTAATAGGTTTAACCGTGAAGGTGCTTCAATCGGATAACGTAGCGTATAAAGAAAGAATAAGCCTAGTGTCTTGCCTTCAAAAATAATAGGGACTAAATAATGACCATGGGTTTTCATGTCATCAGAAACGGCTTCATAATGTAAATCACAGAAACATTCATTCGCAATTTTTAGTTTTTGCGAGGTCACCGTTTCACCAAACAAACCTTCGCCCAGGGCTATCTGTTGTTCATGGAGCATAAATTCATCGCTAAACTCTCCTTGAAGTACCCAGAGTTGTAAACGATCTTGATCGGGTTCTTTGATATAAATGCCGCCTTTAATCATGCCGTTGATTTGTCGACCTAGTCCTTTTAAATGAATTAAACAATCCAGAACTTGAGTAAATCGATGTTTCAGTGGTAAAGCTTGCTGCAAAATATTGATTATCTCTAAATACAGGGCATGGTCTGCATTTTCTAAGAGTAGCGATTGTTCTTTGAGTACGCTAACTGTGATGTCATGTTGAACTTGCCAGCAGCCTAAAAATTCATGTTTAGCGCTATAAAGTGGTGTGATATCAATATCTACCCAATAATCTGCGAGTTCTCCAGAGCTTGATAGTTGGCTTTGATGGCGGTTAAGTAGTCGACCATTCCAAGTTTGGCCTTGTTGCAGGCTGAGTTGCATTTCGGCTAGATTTTTTGCATCAGTAAAAGGTGAGCTCATAATCTCAGGCAATTGCCCTATCAATTGTTCTTGTTGCCAGCCTGTAAAATCAGCTAAGGCTTTATTGATGGTAGTGATATAGCCGGTAGCATCAGTGATCATCAACATGTCGGTATTGGTATTGAGTAGCTGCTCTAATACTAAGCGGTTGGCTTCGTTTTTCTTTGCTTGTGTGGCATCACGACGAATAGCAACATATTGTTTAGGCCTGCCATCAGGGCCATACATTCTAATCAGGGTATTGTCGACCCAATAGATACGCCCTTGTTTGGTGCTATCACAAACATCTCCTTTCCAAGATTCGCCATGATTAAGGGCGCGCCATACGGGACGCATAAATTTGGGGTCTTGGTAATTAAGGTTAATAATGTCGTGTTCTTGTTGTAGTAGTTCTCGCTCACTGTAGCCAGTTATTTCACAAAACCAAGCATTAGCATAAACAATACGGCCTGATAAATCAGATAAGCTAATCGGTGCATAATCATCTAATGCTTCAAATAGCTGCTGATTTTCACGTGTTTTATCATCAAAGTGTGTTTGTAGTTCAGAGACTTTTAGGCGTAAAGGTTTTAAGAAATAATAATGAATGAGCGGCGTTAATACTAAGCAGAGTAATAAGGTGCTGAGTAAGATTGTTTGAGTTGTGGTTAATACCATAGCCCATTGATGTTGAGCCAAGAGTAACGCGGCTATTAATAGCGCGTTAGTTAATACAATAGCCGTGCTGATAATGACCCAGCAGTATAAAGAAGATTGTTTGAACGGCAGCTTGACTGGCGCGGTCGTCATAAACTAGGAGATAGTGTAAAAGCGCAAAGAGTACATGACTATTATCTCATGAGTTGATGAGAGGCAAATATAGGCTTAAAAGGCTATAAAACCACAACAATAGTGCCTGATTATACTTAGCTTATAGGCTTTGTTCTAGGTTTCTTTCCTGCATTTTCTTTAGAACAAGGGCTATGGCTAAATTAAATTACTTAAGTTGAGTGCGGACTAAAAAATGACGACTAAAGCTCAAAAATTTTATTAAGTTCTCTTATTCTTGCTTTGAGTAAAAGCTCTTCATAATGAAGACGGTTGATATAGATCGCCGTTGCCAAGAAGGCTTGGTTTGCTTCTTCACTGATACATATGTTCTTGAAATCAAGTTGACTATTTACTTCAGGTGTCGTGTTTAATGGTGAGATTGACATAAGTACATTTAAAAGTTGATGGAGGTTATTTAGGGAACTTTGGTTGTAGCTCAGTTTATAGGAAAATAAATGCATAACAATCCGTAGAAATACCTATAAGGTTTATGCGAAGACAAGTTCACTGGCTGTTTATAACATTGTCTGAGCGTCACAAGTTTGGTGAAGCTGTTACAATAGTGCCCTTATAAATCGCCTTAGAAGTTAAGAAATGGACGTAATCCAACGTATCTCTAAAGAATTATCTGTTAATAGCAAACAAGTGAGTGCCGCAGTGGCCTTGTTGGATGAAGGGGCGACCGTACCTTTTATTGCTCGTTATCGTAAAGAAGTCACAGGTGGCCTAGATGATACGCAACTGAGGCAACTTGAAGAGCGCTTAATTTATTTGCGTGAACTTAATGAGCGTCGAAAAACCATCTTAGATAGCATTCAGTCTCAAGGTCACTTAACAGCTCTCTTAGAGCAAGCGATTAATGAAGCCGAAACTAAGACTTTATTAGAAGATTTATATTTACCTTATAAACCCAAACGCCGCACTAAAGCCCAGATCGCTCGTGAAGCAGGGCTAGAACCCTTAGCGGATGCGTTATTGGCTGATAGAAATTTAATTCCCGAGCAAGTAGCGGCAGGCTATATTGATATAGACAAAGCGGTGCCCGATAGTAGTGCGGCTTTAGAAGGCGCTAGGCAAATCATTATGGAGCGTATTTCAGAAGCGGCTGAGTTATTGGCTGAATTACGTGAACGAGTCTGGCAAAAAGGTTTTATACATGCCACGGTTATTGCAGGTAAAGAGCAGGCCGCCGAGAAGTTTAAAGATTATTTTGATTATCAAGAAGCGATCAATAAAATTCCCTCGCATCGTGCTTTAGCCTTGTTTCGTGGTCGTAATGAAGATTTCTTAAGTTTGCAGCTAAAGCCAGGTGTTGAGGACAAAGAAGAACATGCGCTCTGTGCTCAATTTGTCGCGCAGTATTTAAATATTAAAGATTTATCAAAACCTGCTGAAGCGTGGTTGGCAGAAACTGCGCGTTTTGCTTGGAAAATTAAACTCTTTACCCGTATTGATTTAGATTTAAAACTAAGGCTGCGTGAAGCCGCTGAATTAGAAGCCATACGAGTTTTTGCCAGTAATTTAAAAGATTTATTATTAGCAGCGCCTGCAGGGCCTAAAGCGACCATGGGTTTAGATCCCGGTATCCGCACCGGCGTTAAAGTGGCTATTGTTGATGCTACCGGTAAATTATTAGCGACGGATACTATTTACCCCCATCCTCCACGTAAACAATGGGATGAATCTATCGCGAGCTTAGCAAAACTCATAGACCAACATCAGGTTGATTTAGTCAGTATCGGTAATGGCACAGGTTCTAGGGAAACCGATCAATTAGTTGCTGAGGTCATGAAATATCATCAGCAGCTTAAGTTTACTAAAATAACGGTGTCTGAAGCGGGAGCTTCAGTTTATTCGGCCTCTGAATTGGCGGCTAAAGAATTTCCTTTGTTAGATGTCACCTTGCGGGGTGCGGTTTCTATCGCTAGACGTTTGCAAGATCCACTCGCCGAATTAGTTAAAATTGATCCTAAAGCCATAGGCGTAGGGCAATATCAGCATGACGTTAATCAGTTTCAATTAGCCAGAGGCTTGAATGTGGTGGTTGAGGATTGCGTAAATGCGGTCGGTGTTGATGTCAACACCGCTTCGGTGGCCTTGTTAAAACAAGTATCGGGCTTATCGGCAAGTGTGAGTGAAAATATAGTGGCGTTTCGTGATGAAAATGGCCCGTTTGCTAATCGTAAACAATTAAAGAAAGTGCCACGCTTGGGTGATAAAGCTTACGAACAAGCGGCAGGTTTTTTACGGGTGATGAACGGTGATAATCCTTTGGATGCTTCTGCTGTGCATCCTGAAGCTTATCCGGTGGTGGAAGCCATCATCAGCAGTACCGGTAAATCGATTCGTGACTTAATCGGTCAAAGTGGTTTTATACGCACCTTAAATCCAGCCCATTACACCAATGAGTATTTTGGCTTACCGACAGTGACTGATATTTTGCAAGAACTAGAAAAGCCCGGACGTGACCCTAGGCCAGAGTTTAAAAGCGTGACCTTTAAAGCGGGTATCGAGAAAATGAGCGACTTAGAACCCGGTATGCGTTTAGATGGCGTGGTGACTAATGTGGCTAACTTTGGTGCTTTTGTTGATATCGGCGTACATCAAGATGGTTTGGTACATATCTCGCATTTATCAGATACTTTTATTAAAGACCCACGAGAAGCGGTAAAAACCGGTGATCTCGTTAAAGTTAAAGTATTGGAAGTCGATGTGGCGCGTAAACGGATTTCATTATCAATGAAATCCGAGCTCGATGCCTCTGAAATCAAAACAGAACGCACTAGCACTAAACCAGTACATAAGCCGAAACAGGCCGTAGCGCCAGCGCCAATTAATAGTTTAATGGCTAATGCTTTTGCAAAAGCCTTTAAAAAGTAATTTAAATTCGTAGGATGGGTAGAGGCGATAGCCGAAACCCATCATAAGCATCCAGTGTGATTAATGAGTTTTATTTTTCATTTTTATTTGATGGGTTTCGCTATCGCTCTACCCATCCTACGACCTCAAACTATCCATAAATTAGTCAAATGAATAACAGCAATTATGTTTATAACCTTTAAAAATAAGCGCAGTTATCCGGCATAATACGCAAAACCTTCATTATAAAATATTGCAAATGGATATCATTTTTAAAGAATACTTTAGAGTCATTTTGCAAAAGAAGTTTTATTTTTGCATGGCCATGTTTGCTCTGGCTTGTTCTATTAGTTTAGACCTTACGGCACCCCTCTATTACAAAGCTATTGCCAATGGTTTGGCAAAACCCTTTTCAGAACAAACACTCAAGTTATTATTAGACAATCTTAAGGGGCTGGCCTTTATATATTCAGGGATCTGGATTTCTTGGCGGTTATTAGAAATTGCCATCGTTCCCTTAGATGGCGGCGGTATTAATGTATTAGAAAAACGTTGTTTTGATATCTTAAAAAAACAAAAACATATTTTCTTTGAAAATCGCTTCTCGGGTAGTTTAATAAAACAAGCTAATCGCTTTTCTCGATCTTTTGAGCCCATCGTTGATTGGTTTTTGTTTCAGTTTTTTATGAACATAATAGCGGTTGGTATTTCCTTCACTATTTTCTACCAACAACAGCCCGAGTTTGCATTTTATTTTTTATGCTGGGTCATTGTCTTTATTACTTGGAATATTGTTTACTCTCTTTGGACGATGCGCTTTGATCAAGCGGTGGCAAAAGCAGATTCAAAGGTGGGTGGTGTATTCTCTGATGCGATTAGCAATATCTTTATCGTTAAAAGCTTCGCTATGGAGCAGCGCGAACAATTGCGAATTAATCAAGCCTCTGATGAAGTTTATCGAAAAAAGAAAATCGCTTGGTTTTTCACGTTTTTATCGTTTGCGGTACAAGGTATCATGACCTTTGGTATGGAATTAGTGCTGGTGTATATGATGATTAATAAATGGCAAACAGGCCATTTTGAAATCGGCATGTTTGTGTTATTTCAATCCATTATGA
Source organism: Crenothrix polyspora (assembly GCA_945902915.1). Taxonomy (GTDB): domain Bacteria; phylum Pseudomonadota; class Gammaproteobacteria; order Methylococcales; family Methylomonadaceae; genus Methylobacter_C. The sequence continues at coordinate 23,463 of CAMDNJ010000010.1, forward strand.
TTATACTTATTCAACGCCTTTGGGAGTTTGGTCGTAATTTTAGAAATTTGTTTACTGCGTTAGCCGATGCCTCTGAAATGGCTGAAGTGTTCAGACAAATTGATTTAGAAGTTGATAGTCCTAGTGCGTTGCCCCACAAAATCAAGCAAGGGGCTATTGAGTTTACTAACTTAGGTTTTTGTTATTATGAACAATATCAGCAGCAGGCTAAATTATTTGATAACTTTTCTTTACATATTAAAGCTGGAGAAAAAATAGCTTTAGTGGGGCAATCAGGTTCGGGCAAATCAACACTTACTAAGCTACTGTTTCGTTTTTTAGATCCCCAAGAAGGAACTATTCACTTTGATGGCATTAATGCAAAAGACTTTACTTTACACGCTTTGCGCCAGCAGATATCGATGGTGCCGCAGCAACCAGATTTATTCCATCGAAGTATTAGAGACAATATTGCTTTAGGAAATACCGTTACAGAGGCGCAACTAATTACTGCTGCACAACAGGCTAACTGTTTAGAATTTATCAATAGTTTACCCAACAAGTTTGAAACCTTGGTGGGAGAGCGCGGGGTAAAACTTTCGGGAGGAGAAAGACAACGCATTGCGATTGCTAGGGCCTTTTTAGAAGATGCCCCCATCGTCGTTTTGGATGAAGCCACCAGTGCTTTAGATTCGTTGACCGAAAAACAAATCCAAACGGCTATTTTTGATCTTATTAAAACTAAGACTGCGATTGTTATTGCTCATAGACTTTCTACCATTTTAAAAATGGACAGAATTATCGTATTAGAAAACGGTAAAATTATTGAGCAGGGCACACATCAACAATTATTAGCCAATAAAAACAAGTATTACGCCATGTGGCAGCATCAAAGTAACAATTTCTTAACAGAGTGATTGCTTGCCTGAGTTGAAGTACTTATGCCGCTATAGGGTGTGACCAGGCTTATAGTCACGTTACTCGAATTTTCATCCAATTGTTTCAATCGGAGTGATCAATATCCGGCTTGCTGTCGTCCCAGACTAAGCCTATAACGACTCGCTTAAATCGTGTTATTATTCTGAATCGCTCTAGCCATCCTACCTGCTAGCCGCTATAAAGCATTAGCTATTTAGATAAGCTGTTAAATGTGTTGTTTATGCAATTATAGCTACCCTAATCACTTAATAATAATGTCATCCACACACTGCAATAAAATTACAAAGCCTTTGTAATAAAGGGCTTACATTGTTATCAGTTTACGGTTTAAAAAATAAGCTGTGTTTTTAACGGCGCTGAAAAAATAGTTTGTTTAGTTATTTTCTTTGTGTAATACTTCGAAAAACTTAGATTTATTGCTAGATATTTTTTAAGTTCATTTCCTTTTAATGCCACGATTTGATTAAGTTCTGTGACTGCTACCTCATCAATTGTTTGGCCTTTGCCTCGCTTTATGTCAATGGCGACTGGGTTTGATGACCTAGTTGGCAGATTTGATTGCATAGCTGGTCAACTTTTCAACCTAACTCGGCATCACGGTCAACTATTGAAGCTAATCCTTTCACTAGTCAGGCACTTTGTGGCCCTAGCCAGTCTTATTGGGCGGTAGTAACATCAACTTGGTTTGCGACATCGGCACTTTTTCCCCTTAGTCGCTGAGTTTTTCTTACAATCGAAGCAGTTGCAAGCCAAGTTGACTGGATTGGTGTCCGAGTAAGGTGACTTGGAAGACAAACTGACTGGATTGGTGTCCGAGTACGGTGACTTGGAAGACAAATCGACTTGATTGGGCACCGAGTAGCGCGGATAGGGCGTAAAGCTGATGGAATAGGTGCACGAGTAAGGCGACTAGGCCGAAAATCCGACTTAATCGATATAACAAGCTTTTAGCTTGTAGCAAGAACTTATCAAGTGACTATATGGTATGGCCACTTTGAGTAATATCTCTATCAATCACCCTTAACTTTATAGGTCAACATCATGAGAAAAACCACGGTAGTTTTAGACTTTATTCCTTTTCCAGTCTCGGAAAAAGTATCTTTTTGTCGCAATGTAAATGACAGGCTCTTCGGCAATGCACTTTATCCTACGCCTGATGTGACTTTAGTCGAGGCAAAAGCTACTGTCGATGTTTTAGAAGCTGCAATTTTGGCGGCTAAAGATGGTGGACATACGGCTATTTCGGCGATGCATGATGCAGAAAAACGAGTCGATGAGATTTATAGAAAATTAGCCAACTATGTAGAACGCACCGCCGCAGGCGATGAAACCAGCATATTAAGCAGTGGCTTTCATCTGTCTAAACAACCGGTCATAACACCTAAAGCAACACTTACCGCTGTTGATGGTGAGCATTCAGGTAGTGTTAGATTAGTGGCTAAAGCCTTATTAGGCGCGGTAGCCTATCTTTGGCAAATGGCTATAGACGACGCAGCAGGTACAGAACTGGTTTGGATTGCTATCGGCAGTAGTACACGCGCTAATTTTGAGGTGAGTGGTTTAGAAGTTATGAAGCGTTATAAATTTCGCTTCGCGGCTGTAACAGTGGGTGGTACTACGGATTATTGCGAGCCTGTTTCAAAAATAATCATCTAAACATGCAATAAAGCTGTGCTGAGGTTTAGTAGATTAATGATACACATTGAGTGGTGCAGAATTAATCGTCTCCACGTTCCGATTGCTGGGATGAGCTATAAATCCTAGCATTTAGAGTTGAAACAAGAGCAGGGTGAGCTGCGATTTACACTAGCCCTCTCCCTTGGCAAGGGCTGAAGTTTTAATAAAGGCAATAATTAATTTCAAAGAAAAGAAATCAAATACATCGATCTCAATCGTTTTATAAATCATTGACTAGGACTCTGATATGAATAAAGTAAGGTATTTTTGTGTGATGCTTTGTCTTGGTAATGTTATTGCTTATGCGCCGCTGATCCAAGCTGATAGTTCTATGTTATCAAATCGCATCAATACGGCATCAGTATCACCGCCAATAAGTTATGGCGAAAAGATTGCTGATAAAGGCCTAAATGCCTTAGCTAATTTAACAACAGCGCCACTTGAAATACCAAAAAGTGTGATTAATACCATGAATCAGAGTAATTTCTTTTATGGCCTAGTAGGTGGCTTTGTTAAAGGCATCGTTAATATGCTAGGTCGGACGGGTAGTGGTGTTGCTGACTTAATCACCTTACCGATACCCACTTCGCCTATCATTTCACCTAGGTATGTGTGGGATGATTTTGATAAGGAGACGACTTACGGTGAAGTGATGCGTTTGGATAAGGAGTCTAAATAGCAAGCTTATCACCATCTATCAACGTTGTAGGTTTGGCTTGTATGCTTTTCGGGCTACCATCTTAAAGCGGGACAGCTTTAGCACAGACGAAAGGCTCAGGGCGAAAGACTAAGCCTAGGAGGCTAGCAACTTAGGGCGTGACAGAACTAGGCTTAACCCTTCGCCTTTCGTCCTTTGTCTGCGCTTAGGAGAACCCTGTCTAAAATGGGTAGCCGCTTTTCGCAACCCACACTACTCGGCATTAATGTTGGGTTAACGATAGAGCCGTTAGCCCAACCTACTGTAAAATCTACGCAAGCGCTTTGTCCCGTCTTAAGTTGGTAGCCCTTGGAGTAAAACAGCTTCAGCTGTTTTAAAACGCTGATTTTTAATTGTGTGTATAACGATGAGCGCCGAGCTAGGGCTGGGCGTTCCCAGAATCACTAGCCGTATCTATTAGCTTAAGATGCTTTTCTAAGCTCTCCCATGCCGTTAGCTTTTTTAACGACTTGTAGTTGAGCTTTAATGCGTTTTTGTACCGCTTCGACATGAGAGATAACACCCACGGTTTTACCGTGGGTTTGCAAACTTTCTAGGGTACTAATCACGGTATAAAGTGCTTCGGCATCCAAATTGCCAAAGCCTTCATCAAGAAATAAAGACTCGACTGAGCGACCATTATTAGCTAATTCAGAAAGTCCGAGTGCTAAGGCTAAGCTGACGATAAAGCTTTCGCCCCCTGATAAAGACTTAGGTAAGCGGCGAGCATTTGCATGATAAGTATCTTCAATTTCTAAGGCTAAACCTTGCTCGCTATGGCCTTTGCGTAAATAATAGCGGCCGCTGATCTTTTCTAATAAGGCATTGGTTTGGGCTAATAATTGATCAGCGATGCGTTGTTGAACTCGGCGCCTAAAGGCCATGCCGTTACTTTCAGTAGCAAATAAAGCTACCTCAGCAAAATAAGGTTGAGCAATGGCGGTTTGTTGTTGCCATTGCAAAGACACTGATTCATAGCGCTGTTGCAACTGCTGTTGATCTTTCAGTTGTTTTTGTAGGTGCTGAACTTCCATGTCGGCGATCTCTATTTTTTCGTTTAGGCTTTTTAGTTGAGCCGTTAAGTCTGTCAAGTTTAACGATAAATCTATGTTAGCAAGTTCGGTTGCTAATTGGGTTTGCTGGTCTTCTAGGCTATGCTTAAGGGTCGCTATGTGTTGCTCTAAGGCCGCTTGGGTATGTTCAAGATCAGCTTGGTTAACTATTAGCCTTAGTATGTCACTAATTTCCTGTACGCTAGTAAAGGAGGTCGTGGCTAACTTTTCTTGTAAATGGTGTTTTAACTCAGTCATTTCTTGAGCAAGTCTTGTCAGTGCCTGCTCTTTATCTGCGATTAACGTTTGTTTTTCGATCAGCGCCAAATGTAAGCTGATGAGTTGTTCTTTTTGCAGCTGTTCAGCATAAATAAGGGCTAGTTCATTACAACGCAACACTTCAGCTTGACAGTCCGTTTGCTGGGCTTCTAAGGAGATTAGTTCTTCTAGCAAGCTTTTGTGGCGGAAGGTATAGCCATGATAATCTTGTCTACGCGCATTAAGTTTATCGAAGAGGGCATCTTCTTGACCAAGGTTAGGCATTTTTTCGCCCAGTACCGTGAGTTGTGTGAGTATTTTGTCAGCCAGTTGTCGTTCTTGTTCTTGGTAAGCGCTTAGCGCTGAAGCGAGATCGACTTGTTCTTGACTTAAACCTTCATTGCTTGAACTCAGTTGCTCAATACTGAGTTGTAATTGTTCAATAGTCGCTGTGCAAGTAACCAGCAGTGTTTTAGATTTTTTGATATTGGCTTGTTTATCACGATAGCGTTTGATGAACTGTACGGTATTAGTCAGTTCATCGTTTTCTTTTTGTATCAGCGATTGCATTAAAGCTAATTTAGTAATATCAAGATCAGGGCTTGCCACATTAAGGCGATTACATAGGTTTAACCATTGCGCTCTAATTTGTTGGCGTTGGCTATTGCGTGAAGAATTTCTTTCTATTTGTTTTTTGGCAATATTGATATGGCTGTCAGCCGTACTTATTTTCTCTGTTAAAGCCCTGACTTTAGCTTTTTGGTCAATTAAAGCTTGTTTAGAGTTACTAGGAGTAGGCGGAAACTTGGCATAAGGATGTTGCAAAGCGCCACAAAGAGCGCAGGGTTTACCATCAACTAAATGCACTCGTGAGGGTGCCATTTTCTTTAATAAGGCTTCATAGCTTATAGCGTCTTCCAGTACTTTTTTAATATTGGCTTCACGTAGCATGTCCAGTCTTAAGCGTTCAAGCTCAATGGTTAAGACTTCAATATCAAAATCAGGTTGTTCTCTGGCTTTAAATAACGAGAAAAAGCCACCGCCTGCTGTTAGTTTTTGATGTTTTTGGGCTAATTGATAGAGTTGTTGTAAGTCCTTAAGGCGTTCTTGTTGCTCTAAGCGCACGGCATCAAGGTCATCCGTGCTATGGCCTTCGGCTAAGTCAATTAGCTCTTGTTCTTCTAAAGGTATTTTTAGATGGAGTTCAGCTTGTTTTTGTTGTTCTAGAGCCAGAGAGGCAGTATTGTTCTTAAAGCTTGTTAGCGCTTTTTTAGAATGCTTACCAAATGTCGTTTGTTTTTTGCTGGTTTCTAATAATTCTAAGCGACATTTCTTTAGCACACCTAGCTCAGGAAAGTCAGTCAATAAGCGTTCATCAAGCGTATGGTCTTGTAACCATTGCGCTAATTGAGCCAGTGTGGCCTGTTTTTCGCCATATTGCTCAGACAAAGATTGCCATTGTGTAGTTTCGGTTTGAATCGTTAAGTCAGTTTGGCTGATTTGAGTCTTTAGCTTAGCTAAAGTCTGTTGTTGTTCATTAAATGACTGCTGAGCAATACTTTCAGGTGCAATATTTTCAGAGCCTAGTTGCGCTTTAAGCTGACTAAGTTCGATATGGAAATCATTTAAAGTAGCTTGTCCTTGTTGAATGAGCAGCTCTTTTTCAGCGATAGCATTAATGTCGTCTTTAAAGAGCAAGGCATCTTGACTCGCACTCAGTTTGGCAAGATTGAGTTGTAGATCGGCTAGTTGGCTGAGTGCTGTTTTTAGGTCATTTTCCTGATCGGCTATGTCCTTTTGTAAGCTGGTGATAGCCGTCAGTTGTGCCTGTTGTTGTTTTAACTGTTGTTGATCTTCTTTTAATTCTGATAGCTGTTCAGTAAAGTCATTTAAATCTTGCTGACAAGCCTCTTGCTGGTCGACATCCATAAAAGCAATGCTATCTAGCTCTTGTTTTAAATGATCTAGGGTCTTTTGTGCTTTTTCGGCATTATCAAACAAGTCTTTTTTGTAATCGGCATAAATATCGCTGCCGATAATTCTTTCTAAGATATCCATGCGCTCATTGTCCAGAGCGTTAAGAAAAGCTGCAAAGTCACCTTGAGCTAATAAGATTGAGCGAGTGAAGCTACGAAAATTCATGCCGGTAATGTCAGCGACTTGAGTACAGACCTGTTGTGGCGTTTGGGCTAATAGTTGGCCATCGGAGTAGCGATATAAACTCATTTCAATGGGCAGCAAGGCATCGCTAGCTTGATTTGTTAGTCTTTGTGCCGACCAAGTAGAGCGGTATTTTTCACCATCTAAAGAAAACTCAATCGTTGCAAAACAGTCAGTGGTTTGTTGCGTCATAACATGATCGGCAGGGCGATTAAACCTAAAGGTTTCACCATATAAGCCCAAGGTAATGACATCTAAGATACTCGATTTTCCAGAGCCATTGGGCCCTGTAATAGCAAAAACGCCTGAATCCGTAAAAGGAGCTAGTTCAAAATCGACGCTGTGCTCGCCTTCTAGTGAGTTGATGTTTTTGAAATGAATGTTGAGTATCTTCATGAGTTTTTGTTTTATATAGTGGTGTGTTGGCACTATGTAAAATGTGGTACTCGCCTTGGTACTCAATTTTACGATGCTTACATGATACACGATGCGTCGGCCTGAGAAAACACACCATAAAAAAGCAGGGTTTAGTAATGATTGTCGGCAATGATTGCCAGCTTCTAAGAAGCATTAAAGTTGCTAGGTCCTATTCTTGCCATTGAAAAAGATTTTGAAGAACGAGTTCGGCCTATGAGTAAAATGCCTCATACGCTGAAATTTTGAAAATTAAAATTTAAGACCGTCAGGCAGGAAATCCTGACGTGAATCCATGCGCGACTGAGGGTTAGTTTTTTAATCTTTTAATAAAGATTTAAGTGCGTCTTGATTATCTAGGTGTTTGAAATGTAAAAATTTAGCGGAGAAGTCATTGCGAGCCTTAGTTCTAAGTTCGTCTAGGTTTTGAATGAGTACGCCCATGGCTAGTAGCGTATTGGCTGGTACTTGATTGGCTAACATTTCTTCGCTGAACTGTTTTAGAGTCAGCTCTTGAGTGGCATAATCTTGAAAATGACCGAGGACTTCTTGTAAGCCTTTTAGATTTTTAATGAAAACTTTTATTTGTTGTTCAGGATAAAGGTTTTGGAAAAACTCCATTAAATAACGTAACTTTTTACAAGATTTTCTTAGATCATGTAGGTCTTCAGCAGGTGATTGGTCGTTGATGGCATCACCTTCTTGCAATACTCGCATATAATTTTTCCAAATTCGCTGATCAGCTAGTTGTTTAATGGACAGTTTTGCATTGGGCTCTAAGGGCGTAAGGGGTGCTTGAGTTTTAAGATACTGCTCCCATTCAGATATGGTGGTCAGGTATCGATTAGAGCGTAAGTAGGCGGCTAGTTCTTTTTGAGCATGCTTATGTTTAGTCAGCAGAAAATCATAAAGTGGCTGTAGATCATCGCGCATCGATTCAGGGAGGCTGTTTTTATAAGTTGCAAAATTTAACAGATAAACATCTAAATCTCGAGTTGTACCGGTGATTTGACCTAGCCAAGAAAAGAATTCGGCATAGTATAGGCTGGTGCTTTTAGGCAATAGATTTTTAAGTTGATTAAGTCCGGCACGAGTTCTGCGTACAGCGACTCTAAAATCATGAAGAAATTCACTATCAGTATTGGCAATGGTGCCTTGTTCATTATCTTTGATGGCTTTGAGTAAATGGCTATAGATATATTTAGTCGCTATATCGGCGCGCATATCAGGGTCTAATTTGACAGTTAACTTGGAACTATAGTCGTTGGGTTTACGACCCTGCATAAGCAAAGCCGTCAGAAGGAGTGGTTTATGAGTAGGCGTTAAGCCAAAATCTGTAGTAAATAATTCGACCATGTGTTCAGTCGCTTTGTCGTAACCCTTAATCGGCAGCAGGATTACTCTGTTATCAAAGAGTTCGTGTTCCTCTATGATAAGTCTGAGGATTATTTTTTCATCGTTATTGAGTATATTGAGATTATACGTTTCATAATCCAGATTACAGACTGCCAGTAATGCTCGGCAGTCAAGTAATGGCTCAATAATCCCACGAATTTCCTCGGAAGGTATTTGATGGCTAAAGCTAGGCACATCATTGAGATCAATACTTGCAATAATTAAATCATCGTTTAGGTTTCTTAGTATAAGTCTTGAGCTTGTTTTTGAGCGATTAAATTCACAGCCAATACCTGCAACATAAAGCCGCCAATCAAAACTATCATAATAAGTCTTTAATGAATATTGTTTGGCAACTAGTTGCACACTGGCTTTGTCGCTTAGCTTAGTAATCAGTTTCTTAGCGCTTAAGCTGGTTATAAAGTTAAATGATAGTGACATATTAAAGGCGCACAAAGGTTAGTAATAGGAGTTGGATATATGAGTTGTCGAATGATAGTAACGAGGTCATATTAATTTTTAATGACAGTGTAACAAACAAAGTCTATCGTACTCTAGTTTTAATATTGCCTGCTTTTTAAATATTTCGGTGATTAATATGAATAAAGAATTATGCTTACTAAGGCATGGAAAGTCGGATCGTGATCTTGCTGTAGATGATTTTGACCGGCCTTTAAAAAAACGCGGCAAAACTGCAGTTCAACGTATGGGTGAATGGATGCTACAGCAGCATTTACTGCCAGATTATCTAGTGAGTTCCCCTGCAAAAAGAGCGATTTCTACAGCAATTATTGCCCATAAAGCCTTAGCTATTGAAGGCTTAGACATTAAGCAAGATAGGCGAATGTACCAAGAAGGTCTTGAGTCTATTAAATCAGTATTAGCAGATTGTCCAATTAACGCTGCAAGGGTTTTGCTGGTGGGGCATAATCCTGACCTAGAAGACTTGTTGATTTATTTAGTAGGCGCTTCGCGCTTGCCGGAAACTAATAAATTATTGCCAACTTCATCACTGGTGCGCTTGAAGATGCCTGAGGATTGGTTTACATTAGAGCCCGGTTGCGCGCAATTGCTATCAATAACCTATGCAAAATCATTATTAGATGAAGAAAGTTGATTTTGAGCTGTTCATCAGAGACTAGTTAGCTAGTTTTTGATTAAAAATAAAATAACAATGATGTCATAACCTTGTCATATAAAGTCCCTACTCTTTGTAGCCTAGAAATGGCATAATTTTCAAAAACAACCAATTGGAGACTTGATAATGAAAATATCTTATAAAACTAAATCGATAATCGCAGCAATGGGTTTTGCTACAACAGCAATGTTCAGTGTTACAGTAAATGCAGTACAAGAAGTTGATGCTGGCATACCGACTTATCAAAAAGTTAATGGTATTTCAGGTAATTTATCTAGTGTTGGATCTGATACGCTAGCAAATTTAATGACTTTATGGGCTGAAGAATTTAATCGTGAATACCCTAACGTTAATATCCAAATTCAAGCGGCAGGCTCTTCTACTGCGCCACCGGCCTTAACAGAAGGCACCTCAAATTTAGGCCCTATGAGTCGTGAAATGAAAGATGACGAATTAGTCGCTTTCGAAGATAAATATGGCTACAAGCCTACTCCTGTTCCGGTTGCGATTGATGCTTTGGCAATCATGGTCAATAAAGACAACCCCATTAAAGGTTTAAGCATTCCTCAAGTTGATGCTATCTTTTCGTCTACTCGTAAATGTGGCCATGCATCAGAAATTGATAATTGGGGCGATGCGGGTGTAGCTGCATGGGCTTCTAAAAGCATCCAATTATACGGACGTAATTCAGTATCAGGAACTTACGGCTATTTTAAAGAACATGCTTTATGTAAAGGTGATTTTAAAAGTAACGTAAACGAACAACCAGGCTCTGCCTCTGTGGTTCAATCGGTCACTTCTTCTGCTAACGGTATCGGTTATTCAGGCATGGGTTACACCACGTCTGGCGTAAAAATGGTTGCTTTAGCTAAAAAAGAAGGTCAAGCTTTTGTTGAAGCAACGCCAGAAAATGCTATTAAGGGTAGTTATCCTTTAACACGTTACTTATACATTTACATTAACAAAAAGCCTAACCAACCTTTAGCGCCTTTAGAAAATGAATTCATGAAAATGGTGTTATCTAAAGTTGGCCAGCAAGTCGTTATAAAAGATGGTTATATTCCATTACCCGCTAAAGTTGTTGATATGGTATTGACTACTCTTAAGTAGATTGTTATAGATAATTCGCTTTAAAAGTATGGAAGTTATATTAACAAGGATGTTAGTCTGATTAATGAGTTATGTCCTCGACGATAGTTATCGTTAATACAGGCAGTCAAGTAATAACGGTTGGAGTTCGAAGCATGAATTTCAGCCGTTTTTTTTAAATTGGTTATCATCTTCACATTTAATTTCTATAAGCTGCTCATGTCTGAAATAAACAGTCAAACAAAATATTCCTCAGCCATAACTAAAACATCGGGTGGCGTTCATGAACGTTGGCGGCTAATAAAAGATAGCTTGGCTCGCTATGGCGTAGTGATCGGCGGCCTAGGTGTTATCGTTGCTATAGCCTTGATTTTTTTCTATTTGCTATATGTGGTTTATCCCTTATTCATTTCTGCAACTGCTGAATCGGTTCATCAATATCAGGTGCCGGAAGCTAGTTTAGGTAAAACCGTGTTGTTGGGTGTTGAAGAACAAAACGAAGTCGCCGTCAGATTTACTGATGCTGGGCAGGTTATTTTCTTCGAAGTGGCAACTGGAAAAAACATTTTAACTGAAGCCATAAAAATACCCGAAGGCGCACATATTGTGAGCTTTGCCCAGGGTAGTCCTAATAACGAAGGGGCTGTTATATATGGCTTATCGGATGGTAAGGCTGTCATCGTTAAGCATCAATATAAAGTTACTTATCCTAATAACATTAGGAAGATTACCCCAATATTAAGTTATCCCATGGGCAAAGAGCCATTGTTAGTTGATGTTTCAGGTGCTGCATTGGAAAAAATTGCCGTTAAGATTGGTGAAAATGCCAGTACTATCGTGGTGCGTAGTGCCAATAAAATTCGTATGGCGCATTTTGAAAAAGAAAAGACCTTGTTTGCTGAAGAGGCCACAGTAACACGAACTGATTCGGTGCTAGATTATTCTGCTGCCGAAGTAACCGATGTTCTGATTGATAAAGATGAGCGTAATCTTTATTTATTAGCTAGCACTGGTCAATTAGCTTTGTTTGATATTGTCGATAAAAGCTCGCCTGTATTCGTTAATAAGCAAAATATTTTGGAGCCTGATCTTAAAATAACTAGCGCTGTGTTTTTGAATGGCGATTTGTCCCTAATGATAGGTGACTCCAGCGGACTAGTGTCGCAATGGAGTAAGGTGCGCGATAAGCAAAATAACTTTTCCATGCAAAAAATTAGAGTATTCAAAGTCTCTGATAAAGCAGTTATAGCAATAAATCCAGAGCAGCGTCGCAAAGGCTTTGTAACCTTAGATACTGACGGCATGATGGGTATTTATCATTCAACCTCTGAACGGGAAATGATTAAAGAACGTATAGGACGCTCAGCTCCTTTAAGCGCAGCCATTTCTCCAAGAGTCAATGCGCTATTAGTACAATCTGACGATAATCTTATTAGCTATTGGAAAGTCGAAAACGAACATCCTGAAGTGTCATTACGTTCGTTATGGCAAGAAGTTTGGTACGAAAGCTATCCTAAGCCAGATTATATTTGGCAGTCCTCATCGGCTAATAGTGATTTTGAACCGAAATACAGTTTAACGCCCTTGGTGTTCGGCACTATGAAAGCGGCTTTCTATGCCATGTTGATGGCTATGCCTTTGGCGTTGATGGGAGCTATCTATACCGCTTACTTTATGACGCCAAAAATGCGTCAATATGTTAAACCATCCATTGAATTGATGGGGGCTTTGCCTACTGTAATTTTGGGGTTTTTAGCTGGATTATGGCTAGCGCCTTTTATCGAGCAGCATTTGGCAGGTTTGTTTGCCTTATTTATGATTATTCCCTTAGGCGTTATGCTGTTCCCTTACGCGTGGCAGTATTTACCGAAAGATTTTCAAGAAAGCATTCCTGAGGGTTGGGAAGCGGCCTTATTAATACCGGTTATTATCTTGAGCGCTTGGTTTGCATTTAGCGTAAGCGTACCGCTAGAAGGTATGTTATTTAATGGTAGCTTACGCGAATGGTTTAAGAGCGAATGGGGTATAGGTTATGATCAACGTAATGCTTTGGTGGTCGGTATTGCGATGGGTTTTGCGGTTATTCCAACTATTTTCTCCATTGCTGAAGATGCCATTTTTAGTGTACCCAAGCATTTAACAGTGGGTTCTTTGGCATTAGGCGCAACGCCTTGGCAAACCATGATTAAGGTCGTGTTGTTAACAGCCAGTCCTGGTATTTTTTCAGCGGTCATGATAGGTCTAGGTCGTGCTGTTGGCGAAACCATGATTGTATTAATGGCAACCGGCAATACCCCTGTGATGGATATAAGTGTCTTTCAAGGTTTACGTACCTTGGCTGCAAATATTGCCGTAGAAATGCCTGAATCCGAAGTAGATAGTACGCATTACCGAGTCTTGTTTTTAGCAGCCTTGGTGTTGTTTGTATTTACATTTGTTTTTAACACGTTGGCTGAGGTTATTCGTCAGCGCTTACGCGAAAAATATAGCTCATTATGATTAGATTATGGTTTAAAAGCGGTGCCCCTTGGATATGGCTGAATGCAGCAGCGGTCAGCTTAAGTCTTATCATGGTTGTTGGTGTATTGGGTTTGGTAATCGGGCGTGGTGTGGGTCATTTTTGGCCGCATCAAGTGAGCCAATTTAGTTATCAAGAACTTAATAAACAGCCTCAAATCATTATTGGTGAAAAAGTTGAGACCAGTATTACTCCGGCGGCTATGGCAAAATCCACCGGCTATGTTATGGCGGATAACGAAGATACCTTGGTCCAGTATTTAATTAAAACCGGTAATCGCGATGTGACGGGTACAGATTTTCGCTGGATACAGGAGCGCAATATAAAGGCCCACAGTGAACCTGCAGATATGATCGTTATAGAACGTCGGGAGTGGGGTAACTTTTACGGACAGTTAGTCGAAGTTAAAGAAAACGGCGCCACTATTGCTAGCGGTGAACAAGCATGGCAAGTTTTACAGACCAAAATTGATGAAACTTTAGCCATATTTAAAGAAATAACGCATATAGAAAAAAAGGAAGTCGGAGCCATCAATTATGGCTTAGAGCGTCTAAGGCTTAAACAAAGAAAACTAGAGTTGAAAAATGCCTTTGATGATTTAGCAAAACAAGACATTGCTACTGAGAAAGCAGCTTTCGAGGCTGAATATAAGCAATATCAAGTTAAGTTGACAGGGCTCTATCAGAAATTACGTAGTGATAGTTTGGTTGCTAAAACCGAAAGCGGAAGTGTACTGGCTATTCCGTTGGCTAAGGTTGTTAGAGTTTTTCAACCGAATACCATGAGTTTGTTGGATAAAATATTGCATTATGCAAATAAGGTCGTTGAATTTTTAACCGATGATCCACGCGAAGCTAATACAGAAGGCGGCATTTTTCCTGCTATCTTTGGTACTGTAATGATGGTCATGATGATGTCGGTGATTGTAACGCCTTTTGGTGTGATTGCTGCCGTGTATTTACGTGAATATGCTAAACAAGGTTTCACTACTCGTTTAATTAGAATAGCGGTGAATAATCTAGCGGGTGTGCCTTCGGTTGTTTATGGGGTGTTTGGTTTAGGCTTCTTTGTTTACATTTTGGGGGGCAATATCGACCAATTGTTTTTCCCAGAGTCTTCCCCTGCCCCGGTTTTTGGTACACCTGGTTTATTATGGGCTTCTATTACTTTGGCTTTGTTAACTCTGCCTGTTGTTATTGTCTCTACAGAAGAAGGCTTGGCGCGTATTCCAAGTTCTATTAGGGAAGGTAGTTTGGCTTTAGGGGCCACTAAACTCGAAACCTTATGGTTGACGGTATTGCCTATGGCGAGTCCTGCCATGATGACGGGTTTAATACTAGCGGTAGCTAGGGCGGCTGGTGAGGTCGCGCCATTAATGTTGGTAGGCGTCGTTAAGTTAGCGCCCACTTTACCCTTAGATGGCAACTTTCCGTTTTTGCATTTAGATAGAAAATTTATGCATCTTGGATTTCATATTTATGATGTCGGTTTTCAAAGCCCCAATGTTGAGGCGGCGAGACCATTGGTTTATGCGACTGCATTATTGCTGGTGTTGGTAATTATTGGCCTAAACTTGGCTGCAATTGTCATCAGAAATAATCTGCGAGAAAAATATCGGGCACTGGAAGGTTAAACAAATGACACAACAAATAAGATCACACTCAATTGATATGAGCTCTGTATTACAAGGCAAGGATGCAGCGCAACAGCCTACTGAAACCTGTATTAAGGTAGAAAACTTAAATTTGTTTTATGGCGAAAAGCAGGCATTACATGGCATTAACATGGAAATGCAAAAGAAAAAAGTGACCGCCTATATTGGGCCTAGTGGCTGTGGTAAATCAACGTTGTTGCGTTGTATCAATCGCATGAATGATTTGGTCGATAGTGCAAAGATAGAAGGAAAGATTCTATTAGATGGCGACAATATCTACGATAAATCTGTCAATGTTGCGGCATTGCGCAGACGAGTCGGTATGGTATTTCAAAAACCTAATCCCTTTCCTAAGTCTATTTTTGAAAATGTTGCTTATGGCCTTAGAATTCAAGGTGTTAATGACAAGCGTGTCTTAGAAGAAACGGTTGAACATGCCTTGCGCGGAGCTGCATTATGGGACGAAATGAAAGATCGCTTAAATGATAATGCCTTAGGTATGTCAGGTGGACAACAGCAACGTTTGGTTATTGCTAGAGCCATTGCCATAGAACCTGAAGTATTGTTGTTAGATGAGCCAGCTTCTGCACTAGATCCTATTTCTACTTTAAAGATTGAAGAGCTCATCAATGAACTTAAAGAAAAATATACCATCGTTATCGTGACGCACAATATGCAACAAGCTGCGCGTGTTTCAGATTACACCGCATTTATGTATATGGGCGAATTGATTGAGATAGGTACCACTAGTGAGTTGTTTACTAATCCTAGTAAAAAACAAACAGAAGACTACATTACCGGTCGGTATGGCTAATTAGGAGCAGGCAATGGATAAAAGCAAAATAAGTCATCATATATCTGAACAATTCAATAAAGATTTGGAAGATGTACGTAATAAAGTCTTAGCCATGGGTGGCTTGGTTGAGCAACAATTAGAACAAGCTATAGAGGCGTTACTTTCATGTAATGTTGAGTTAGCTGAGCAGGTGATAAGTCAAGATAGACAAATTGATGCGCTAGAAACAGCGATTGATTTGGAATGTACGCAAATTTTAGCACTTAGACAACCTGCTGCTTTTGATTTAAGATTATTGCTTGCTGTCATTAAAATTATCCATGAATTGGAAAGAATAGGTGATAAGGCCAAGCGAATTGCTGATATGGCTATAAAGTTAGACTGTGTTGTTAACAACATGCCTAGGCATGAAATGGATCACATGATAGATCTGGTCAAGAGTATGTTAGATCATGCCTTGGATGCTTTTGCTAGGATGACGGTTGAAGATGTCCCTGAAATTACTGGCCGTGTTGAAAAAGTTGATCGTGAATATGACAATATAGTCAGATTATTGATTACTCATATGATGGAAGATCCAAGAAACATTACTCGATCCTTAGATATACTGACTACAGTACGTGCTTTGGAACGCATAGGTGATCATTCTCGCTATATCTGCGAGCATTTGGTTTTTATGATTAAAGGCGAAAATGTTCGTCATTTGACGCAAGAAGAATTAGTCGAAAAGATCAAAAAACCTCTATAAGATTGGTACAATCTTAATGTAGTAAACGATCCAAGTCGGCAGTAATTAAACTGTGGGTTTGGGTCGTATTATTTTTGACGATATAAAAACCGCTAAGCCTTACTCGCTGCCAGTTTATACTGCAAATATAAATGGTGTAGCATCATCCTTACAAGGTATATAACCTTAACCTCCCGTCATATTCATATAGCGCAGAATAACAGGTTGTTCATGGACATTAAATTCATGTTTTTCTGGCTTGATCAACATAGCTTCAATAATGGTTTGTTTAAGTATCGCCATATTACCGGGATGAGCTCTAAGCACGGCTTTTAAATCAACTGAATGCTCGTTACCCAAACATAATAACAAGCGACCTTCTACCGTTAAGCGTACTCGATTACAGGTACTACAAAAATTGTCGCTGTGAGGTGAAATAAAACCTACCCGTGATGATGTGCCGTTGACCTTAAAGTAGTTTGAAGGCCCGCCGGTTTTTTCAAGACTAGCCACTAAGGAAAACTGCTGGGCTAAATCCTGTTTGATGAGATCACTAGAATAATACGCGCTGGATCGATCATGCTGATCCACGATGCCTAATGGCATTTCCTCGATAAAGCTGATATCTAAGCCATTATCGACGGCATACTGCACCAGATTACAGACTTCCAGATGATTTTGGTTTTTAAGTACCACGGTATTGATTTTTATACGCTCAAAACCAGCCCGTTTTGCAGCTTGTATGCCTCTAAGCACTTGCTGCAAATTACCAGTACGAGTAATGGCTTTAAATTTATCATCATCTAAAGTATCTAGGCTGATATTAATGCGTTTGATGCCGGCTGCTTTTAAGTCCATCGCCATGGTTTCTAATTGCGAGCCGTTGGTGGTGATGACCAGTTCCTGCAAACTCTCAATTCGGCCTATATTTTCTAAGAGCTCCAGCGCACCTTTCCTAACTAAAGGTTCACCACCCGTGATCCGGATTTTTGTTACGCCTAATTCAGCGAAGGCTTTAGCCAAGGTATGAATTTCTTCTAGGGTTAAAATTTGTTCACGCGGCAAGAAAGTCATGTCTTCAGCCATGCAATACACACAGCGAAAATCACAGCGATCGGTAATAGAAATTCGTAAATAATCAACCGTTCTGCCAAAACGATCAATTAATAGCTTAGGGTGAGCAGCAGGCATAATCATTATAATCAGCGATAAAAAGTAAGCGGTCAATATTAACATAAATAGCTAGGTTACCGATTAGGTAATAAAAAACTACCGCCAATAACTTTAAAATTAATAATCTTATAACGATAAGTCTATACAATGCCTATCAATCTAAAGGGGAGGCAACTATGCTAAAAAAATTATTACGCGCGTTACTGATTTTATTATACAAAGTCGAGGTGACGGGCTTAGATCATTATAAGAAG
>CAMDNJ010000011.1 GCA_945902915.1 Crenothrix polyspora
CGTAAACTATCAAGCTCAGATTGCACTCAATTCTTTTTCTTTCTTGAGTCCTTTGGGTAAAGAAAATACGACCTTTTCTTCTATGCCTTGAATTTCAATGGTCGATTTTCCGCCCCATTGTTTTAATTGATTTATAACTTCTTGCACTAAGACTTCAGGCGCTGAAGCTCCGGCCGTAACACCTACGACATTTACGCCCTCAAACCAACTTTGTTGCATATCACTAGCGGTATCAATTAGATAAGCTTTTTTGCCCAGTTGTTCTGCAATTTCGCGTAGACGGTTAGAATTAGAACTATTGAAAGAACCAACGACTAAGATGGTATCTGCAGTTTTTGCTAATTCATAAACGGCATCTTGACGGTTTTGAGTAGCATAACAAATGTCGTCTTTCTTTTGTTCTTCTATGGACTTAAAGCGCGCTCTCAAGGCATCTACCATAATTTTGGTATCAGTCATCGATAAAGTGGTTTGCGTAACGTAGGCGAGATTTTCGGGGTTATTAACGACTAGCTTGTTGACGTCTTCGGGTGTTTCTACTAAATAAATGCCACCATTATCGGTACATTTTTCATATTGCCCCATGGTACCTTCTACTTCGGGGTGGCCAGCGTGACCAATCAGTATCACTTCACGGTCAGATTTAGCGTGTTTAGCCACTTGTATATGTACTTTAGTGACTAAAGGGCAGGTGGCATCGAACACAGTCAATTTACGCTCTTTAGCTTCTTTTTGTACTTGTTTAGAAACACCATGCGCACTAAAAATTAAATAAGAACCGACAGGTACATCGCTAAGTTCTTCAATAAAAATGGCGCCTTTTTCTTTAAGGCCATCAACAACGGTACGGTTGTGTACCACTTCATGACGAACATAAATGGGAGCCCCGAATGCTTCGATGGCTTGATCTACAATTTCAATAGCGCGGTCAACACCGGCACAGAATCCACGGGGGTTAGCGAGTACAATTTGCATATCTTGACTTCAATAGTTGGTTTATATAATTCATTTTAACTCAAGTTCGTTGCCGATACGATCATTCCGTCATTATCGGCATATAAATAATGATCTTTTTTGAAGTTGACACCGGCAAAAGAGATTAATAAGTCACGATCACTATGATTTTTTTTATGAGTTTTCAAGGGATGGGCGTGCAGTGCACGTAGGCCAATAGGCATAGTGCTTAAAATGTCAGTATTGCGAAGACAGCCATAGATAATAATACCTTGCCAACCATTTTCGATAGCTATTGCAGCTAAGTTAGCATCTATTAATGCGCAGCGATGGGAGCCACCGCCATCAATCACTAAAACACGATTTTGTACCTTCTCTGCTAATATGGTTTTGACTAACGCATTGTCTTCAAAGGTTTTTAAGGTTGTAATTTGACCAGAAAAAGAAGCGTTACCCCCAAAGGACATAAACAAGGATTCAGCAATTTGGAAATGATCTTGACCAGAATAAGTATCACAAAGTGCTGCTGTAGTAAAAGTCATGTTTGAAATCTCTGTTTAGGTTTAAGTGCATCATTATTTGTTTTTTTATAAATCGTTGTGACTGCGTAACATCAGTTAGTTATTTTGTAAAACAAGTAAACGATTGTTAGCGGGCATGTCGAAATCATTGCGTAAACTAAGCCCTAGTTTCGACGCTAACAATAGGATGTCTTCTATATTTTTAATACCGCTTAAGGGGTTTTGGTTTTTAAGCCAGAGTTCAAATTGGGAATTACTGTCACTCGTGTAACTGCCATTATAATTAAATGGGCCATAAATACACAGTAAGGCCTTAGGATTTAAGCGTTTGCTAAGTTGAGAAAAGCCTAGTTGTACTTCTTGCTCACTCATAATGTGTAGCGTATTAGCCGTAAATACTGCGTCTAAATGATCGAAGGGCCATATTTCATCGGTGATGTCCAAGGCTATTGCAGGTTTTAAATTGGTCTGTGTGCTGGTTTCTTGCCATAAATTAATATCAGAGATATTTTCTGGTTTATCGGTAGGCTGCCAGATTAAATGAGTTAGGTGTTTGGAGAAATAACAAGCATGTTGGCCCGTACCACTACCAATTTCCAATACATGGCTAGTTTTTGCAAAGACTTGGCGAATAATTTGTAATATTGGTTCTTTGTTATTTTCGCAGGCTTGAGAAAAAGCTTTATGGCTCATGTGTATAAATGATTGATAATGTTCTGTCGCATTTAACTTTACTGGTTTTAAAAATGGAAGTAAAACAAATTAACAGTATGACTCAAGTTGATGCCGTAGCATGGAATAATTTGACTGGCACTGCATATCCATTTATGCGCCATGAGTTTTTATTGGCGCTAGAGCAAAGTGGTGCAGTTTGCGAGCATAGCGGTTGGCTAACTGCACATATGTTAGTCATAAAACAAAATCAATTGCTCGCTTTTATGCCGATGTATGTCAAACAACATTCTTGGGGTGAATATGTGTTTGATCAATCTTGGGCGCAGGCTTATCATCAGCAGGGATTAGACTATTATCCAAAGTTACTAAGTGCTATTCCGTTTACACCTTGCCTAGGACCTCGAGTAGTTGTAAATGCGGGTATTGATACGCTGGACGTGATGCGCTTACTGTTAGATTTTATTAAGCAACATGCGCAACAGCATAATATTTCTTCATGGCATTGTTTGTTTCCTGAGTTACCACAGTTAGAAGCCTTGCGAACATTGGCTTTAAGTATACGAGAAGGTGTTCAGTTTCAATGGTTTAATCAAGGCTATACTGATTTCAATGATTTTTTGAATACTATGAATGCCAGTAAACGAAAAATGATAAAGCGTGAACGTCGTCGAGTAGTAGAGCAGGGTGTGCAACTCCTGCGTATTGCAGGATCCGATGTCAATGAGCATCAGTGGCAGACTTTTTTTGAGTTGTACTCATTGACGTATTTGAAAAGAAATTCTCAGCCTTATTTGAATCTGGCATTTTTTAAACAAATCGCTGCGACAATGGGTGAGTATTTATTATTAATACTAGCGCTTAAAGATGAGCAACCTGTCGCTGCGGCTTTAAGTTTTATAGGTGACGATACTTTGTATGGGCGTTATTGGGGAAGTTACGAAGACTATCATAGTCTGCATTTTGAAGCCTGTTATTACCAAGGTCTTGATTATTGTATAGAGCAGGGCTTAAAGCGCTTTGATTCTGGTGCTCAAGGCGAACATAAAATTGCCAGAGGATTTGAACCTGTCACAACTTACTCTGCGCATTGGCTTAAAGATGAGCGCTATGCAAAAGCTGTCGAGCATTTTTTAGAGAAAGAACGAAAAGAAGTGCTGCAATATAAGCAGGTTGCAACTCACTACCTACCTTTTAAATGATTAAATGATTAAATGATTAAATGATTAAGAGATTATAGTTGTCTCCTAATGTCGTTAGCTTTATTGTATTTCCCTGTGACGGACAATGACATTAACGATAGGACTATTAAAATGTTTAACTAATGCTTCGACTAAATACACTGAGCGATGTTGGCCACCCGTGCATCCTATAGCGATAGTCAAATAACTACGTCCTTCTGCTTCAAATCGAGGAATCCAACGTTCAAGAAAAACACTGATATCCTGAAAAAACTCATGTACTAGTGGTTGTTCAGCAAGAAAATCGACTACAGATTGATCTTTTCCTGTTAAGGCGCGTAATTCTGGAACCCAATAAGGATTAGGTAAGCTACGTGCATCAAACACAAAATCGGCATCTAAGGGCACACCATGCTTAAAGCCAAAGGATTGGAATTGTAGAGAAATATGTTGGTAGTCACGTTCGCCTATTTGATCTCTAATAAGCTCACGTAACTGCTGATAGTGAGTTCGACTGGTATCAATAACGACATTGGCATGCTTGGCTACCGGTATCAGCATTTCTTTTTCAATTTTAAGTGCTTCTTTTAACGGTGTATTTAAATCCGTTAATGGATGCCTGCGACGTGTTTCGCTATAACGTTTTAATAATGTTGCTTCTTCGGCCTGCATGAAAATAATTTCACAATCAATACCTTTTGCACGGATTGATTTTAAAATCTCTGAGAAATTAGCGAGGCTTTCACTTTGGTTTCTAGCATCTATGCCTACTGCTGTCTTGGCATAGGTTTGTTGATCTGCCAACATGACATCATTAATGAAGTTCTCAAGCAAGGTAACTGGTAAATTATCGATACAATAATAACCACAGTCTTCCAAAGTATCTAAAGCGATACTTTTACCTGAACCTGAGAGGGCGCTGACAATGAGTAGTTTCATAAAAGTTTAGGCGAAAGATACAAAAGGCAATTCGCTTTTGTCTTTCGCCCTATACCTAATTATCTATGGCTGCCAGTTTTTTCTTTATGCTTAGTGATTTGACGATCTAACTTATCGACCATCTCATCAATAGCTGCGTACATATCTTCTTGATGATCTTCAGCAAAAAACTTTGCACCACTGACTTGTAAAGTAGCTTCTGCTTTTTGAATTAATTTTTCTACGCTTAAAATAACGTGTACATCAGCTACATTGTCAAAATGACGTGCTAATTTTTCAAATTTAGCATCGATATGTGCTTTTAATGCTTCAGTTACTTCAAGATGATGTCCGGTTACTATAAGTTGCATGGATTAAACTCCTTTCTTTAATGGTTGGTTGGAATGTCAATTAGCGCTAAAAAAGACGTTTGCGCTGACTTGATGATGAAATAAACATGGCTTCACGATACTTGGCAATAGTTCTTCGAGCAACATTAATGCCTTTTTCTTGTAAAAAATCAGCAATTTTATTATCACTTAAAGGTTTTGCTGGATTTTCAGTATCGATTAATTCTTTAATAAAAGCTCTAATGGCTGTAGAGGAACATTCGCCGCCTCCTTCCCTTGATACATGACTGGAAAAGAAATATTTAAACTCAACAATGCCATTAGGGGTATGCATGAATTTTTGTGTGGTCACTCTAGATATGGTTGATTCATGTAATTCGAGTACCTCAGCAACATCCCTTAATACCATAGGCTTCATGGCAATAGAACCGTACTCTAAAAATCCTGTTTGTTTTTCAATAATACAACGGGCTACACGTAGTAACGTATCGTTACGGTTATGAAGATTTTTAATAAACCATTTAGCATCTTGCAAATGATCTTTCATGCAAACATTATCTTTACTGTTGTCTGCACGTTTAATCAACGATGAATAGAAAGGATTAATACGTAATTTTGGGGCAATGTCCTGATTTAAGTTTACTTGCCAGACATCATTCTGTTTAGTGACATAAACATCGGGGATAACATATTCAGAACTAGCTACCTGAATTTTTTCGCCGGGTTTTGGATCTAGAGTCCTGATAAGAGAGACTATATCATCTAATTGTCGTTCAGTTACGCCCAGTTTACGTATTAATTTGGCTTGCTGATGAGTAGCTAACAACTTTAAATATTTCGTAACAACAAGTAAAGCTAGTTCTCGATAAGGGGTGGACTCTGGTAGTTGTAGTAACTGTAACTTTAAACAATCACTTAAATCAATAGCGGCTACACCTGATGGATCAAATTGTTGCACTCGATGGAGTACGGCGAAAACCTCGTCAAGTTCCAAGTCTTCAAATTGATTTTGCAAGCCTTGGAAAATATCTTCGGGTGTATGGCTAAGATAACCTTCATTATTAACTGAATCAATGATAGCTGTGGCAATAGCATGATCACGCTCTGAAAAAATAGTTAATTCTAATTGCCATAATAAATGATCTAAAAGTGTGGCTTCATTGCTACGTTGAGTTTCAAATTCAACGGTTTCAGGATTACTGATACCGGAGGTTAAAACTGTTTCATAAGTATCTTCCCATGATGAATCTATAGGTAGTTCTTCAGGTATAGTAGTCTGTGAGCCTTCACTAGTATAAGACTCAGAAATTTCATTATTACTTTCAGCGGTATCTATTGCTTCACGAGGAATACTTTCATCCTCACTGATCTCCAACATGATGTTGGAATCAAGAACTTGCTGTATTTCTTGTTGCAAATCTAAGGTCGACATTTGTAACAATTTTATCGCCTGCTGCAATTGAGGCGTCATTGTTAATTGTTGGCCTAGCCGAAGATTTAATGATTGTTTCATTCGGTCACATTTAAGTTGGGGTAAGGCTTTATGGTTATCCAGATGTTTTGTTAGTGAAATTACAAATAATTACCAAAGTAATTATAGGCTAAAATTATTACCTAAATAAACTTTACGTACTTCTTCATTTTCAACAATATTCTTTGCTCCGCCTTCTGCGATGACTTTGCCATCACTAAGTATATACGCACGATCACATATACTTAATGTTTCTCTCACATTATGCTCAGTAATTAACACACCTATACCACGATATTTCAGTTGTTCGATGATTTTTTTTATATCGTCTACTGATATAGGGTCAACACCTGCAAAAGGCTCATCAAGCAAGATGAATTTTGGATTAGTCGCTAATGCTCTAGCAATCTCTACTCGTCGCCGTTCTCCACCCGATAAACTAAGAGCTTTTTGATGGCGCAAATGATTAATATGAAATTCTTGTAATAAGTCTTCAATGATTTGTTCTTGTTGACTTAACGTTAGGTCAGAACGGATTTGTAAGACAGCGCGTAAATTGTCTATCACACTCAGTTTACGAAAAACAGAAGGCTCTTGAGGCAAGTAACCAATACCATGTATCGCTCTTATATGCATGGGACAGTCGGTAATATCCTTATCACCTAAGGTTATTTTTCCTTGATCGGCTTTAATTAAACCAACCATCATATAAAAACTAGTAGTCTTGCCCGCTCCATTTGGACCTAATAACCCAACTACTTCTCCTGAACTGACTTGCAATGAAACACCATTAACAACGTTTCGCTTGTTATAGGTTTTAATTAACTGATGTGCTGCTAAAGTGGTCATATTTAAATACTAAAAAACTAAAGGCAAGAAAATAAATAGTGTGTAATATCTTGTCGTTGGATGGACTGACATGATATGGATCTAAAGCTTTCACTGAGTCGTGCTTTTTTGGGTTGGTTGTTTGGGTTTTAAAATGACATGTACTCGTTTAGTGTCAGATGATTTCTCACCGGCATTAACTAATGAGGTTTTAGTATTATATTCAATCAAATCGCTAGAATAAATGCCGTCATCTTTCCAAACAGTTGCAGTATCTATGAGCACTAATTGGTTGGCCTTAGGGAAATAGTGTCCTATAAATGACTCGCCGGTTATGTCTGTAGCGCCTATAGTTGGCGTTTGTTTAAACTTTGCTTTATTCCCAGTAAAAACTAATTTATCAGCGTCACCATTAATAAAATAAACTACCAACTTATCAGAATGAACGACGATACTGCCTTGAACTGAAACGACATTGCCCGTATATGTACTGGTAGCGGTAAGATCATCATAAGTAGCGGTATTTGAATCAATGGTTATGGGTTGATCTGCATCTGTTTCCAAAGCAAGCGCATTGCAACTCAGTAATATCATGACTAATGCAAGGTAGTAAAAGAGTGTTGATGGTTTATTTTTTTTCATAGTTTCCTTTTACATTGGCCAGTAATTGTATGTGAACAGGATCAATATAACTAAGATTCATACCTATTCCAGTCGTTATATTGAGCTCGTTAATTAATTCTGCCCATTCAACAGTTTCTGCGTAATTTTTTTCAGGTTTTACATTTAATTCACGGGTATTAATCCTAAGAGGGCTTACGCCTTCTGCTTTGGCTCTATCAATAACCACTTGGCCTTTCAGTGATAAATCTTTACCGTCACTGGATAAAATACCTGTTTCAGATTTAACCACCCATGGTGGCATTTTTGCATTAGCATTTATAAATGTCATGACTGGGTTTTTCATGTGAGTAGTGCCATCATCACTATAATGAATTAATTCATCAGCCAACACTTTGTTTTTTAAAGCGCCAAATTCATCCATTTCCCATTTGATATAGCCTTTACTAAAATAATCAGGGCTATGGGCAGGCGCTTGATTATATTGAGTGTCTATCATGCCGGTCATTCTAAGCAAAAACCAACTTAATAAAGCAATTATCGCGAGATAAATATACAGTTTGTTTTCTCTCAAGGTCATTTTAGATAAATATTCAATAGGTCATCAAAATGACCCTGGGCTTGCATGATTAAGTCGCAGACTTCTCGAACTGCACCATGGCCACCTAATGCGGAGGTACACCAATCGGCTCGTTCTTTAACAGCAAAATTGGCGTCATTAACGGCAATAGCAAGACCTACTCGCATCATGATAGGTAAATCAAGTAAATCATCACCTACGTGGGCGACCTGTTCTGGCAAGACCCCTACTTGACATAACAGTTCGTTAAACGCAGTTCGTTTATCTTCGTGCCCTTGATAAACATGTTCAATTCCTAAGCTTTTCATTCTTAGCGCCACTGAATTTGATTTTCGACCGGAAATAACCGCTACTTCAACACCTGTTTGGCGCAATAGTTTAATGCCATGCCCATCTCTTGCATGGAATGACTTGTACTCATTGCCATCGTTATCAAAGAATAACTTGCCATCTGTGAGTACGCCATCAACATCTAATATTAATAATTTAAGTTTTTTAGCTTTTTCGATAATAGATTGCATATTATTATTTGATAGCATCATACGATACCCGCGCGTATTAAATCATGCATATTCAAAGCACCTACGGCAATATTTTTGTCATCAACAACAATCAGGGCATTAATCTTTTTTTGTTCCATAATCTGCATAGCTTCCGCGGCAAGAATATTTGCAGAAATAAGCGCACACTGAGTTGTCATCACTACACTGATAGCGGTATTCTGTATGTCGATGTTTCTAGCTAAAGTCCGCCTTAAATCGCCATCAGTAAAAATACCAATGACTTGATTAAGTTCATCGACGATAGCCGTCATACCAAGTTGCTTCTCAGTCATTTCCAATAAAGCACTTCCTATCAGGGCAGTAGCAGGGACAGAAGGCATATTTTCATTACTATGCATAATATCACTGACTCTTAATAAAAGTCGCTTACCTAAACTGCCGCCTGGATGAGATAAGGCAAAATCGTCGCGCGTAAAACCTCTAGCATCTAGTAGTGATACCGCCAAGGCATCTCCCATAACGAGTGCGGCAGTTGTGCTAGAGGTGGGAGCAAGTCCTAAAGGGCAGGCCTCTTGTTCAACTGCAACATTTAGATGAACGGTAGCAATACTGCTTAAGGTTGACTCAGGATTACCTGTCATAGCAATAAGCGGGACGCCTAAGCGTTTAATCAAGGGTAAAATCCTTACGATTTCTTCAGTTTCACCAGAATTGGATAAGGCTAATACCACGTCGTGACGAGTTATCATACCTAGATCTCCATGACTAGCCTCGCCTGGATGTACAAAAAAAGCCGGTGTTCCAGTGCTTGCAAGGGTAGCAGCAATTTTTCCAGCAATATGCCCAGATTTTCCCATGCCAATCACAACAACTCGTCCTTGACAAGCGAACAGTAATTTACAGGCAGTAACAAAATCATCATTAATTTGTTCAGCAAGCGCAGAAATAGCTTGAGCTTCCACACGAATAACCGCTAAACCTAATTCGCGTAGTTTTTGATCATGTAGATCCATAGTTTGCTTAAAGTATCTTAAATAGAGGTGGCAATATTATTCAGTAATATCCGTAAACTATACGGAAAACTGATCGAAGTGTAAAAACTAAACATTATGTCATATACAGCTTATTTTTACTCGTTGATATGAGATTGGCTGAAGGATCTTGTTAATTTAAGAGGCAGGATAGTATTCAGGTAAAAAGGTCTATTAATCATCAAAAACACAACGAACAGAAAGCTAGCGGCCATTTCCTTGTCTGGTTGCAGAAAATATAAAAAACTTGAGCAACAACTATTAAAGTATCTTTTGAAACAAGGACGAGATTTTGTGCCCAATACTAGAGGCTGAGACTTTTGTACGAACCCAGTAAAATCCCCTAGATGAGATACTACTGCATAGAAAATCATCTGAACTAGGGCATTGAAATGGCGTGGAAAAACTTACCACAAACGACATTGGTTGATGCGATGCTGAATGAGCATGAGGCCTTAAAAGAATTAGATGATGTACCTGAGCTTATTGATGGGTCAAGAATTGAAAGTTTACTCGCTGACTCTCAGAGCGAGGCATTGAAATCAGGCTCATCAAGCGCGCTTACCGGAATCGCCCTTTAAGCAAAGAAGATAAAGTGTTTATCCAAACCCACGCTGGAGTTCGCATTACTGTCGAACGTGTATTTGGTGTGCTTAAACTACATAACGCTATTAGAAAAGCCCGTTATCGTGGCTTAGGGCTAAATAGTACCCGTAACCGCGTAGAACTAATGTGCGTTGCTGATAATATTAAACGAGGATTATCGATTAGACAGGGGCAGTAGGCCGAAAAAAGGGGATTGTCGGGTAAAAACTCGTTAATCTGAGCTAAATGAACAGTATTTAGCTATTTTTTTGGTAAAATGAGTTAAAAAATCATCTTTGAGCTATTGTTGGGCTAAAAAAAGCCATCGTGCAAAGGTCAAAAATAAAATATGTATCTTCCATCACTCAGTTAGATGTGTTTAAATTATAGTCAATCACATACGTCAAATGTCACTAAGAGATCAATAATAAATGAATCGCACAGGGTTGGGAGCTTGGCTTATTTTAGTCTTGGCTTTAGGCTTAACTGCTTGTAGTAATGATCCTTACAGAGGCACGCCTGAAAGAAATGCGACTGATACAAGTATGCTATCAGCACCAAAACCTTATTCACAATATTCTTATAAAGTACCGGCTCAATATGGAACGTTTATAAAGCCAGGTGAGCTTGAGCCGGCAGTTGATTTTTGGCGTAAAACCTATGCCGTATGGCATCGCTCAGAAGTTGCTGTGCATGACGATCGATATATGGATGTGATCTATGAAGTCTTTGTCTTGCCTGGTAGTGTCGGTGAAGGCTTAACAAGTGAGCAAAAAAACATAGTCAGTCAGCACCGTGAATTTTGGCGAGCTCAGTTATCGATTTTGGAAGCTAAAGTACATAATAATGAAGCTTTAAACGCTATTGACAGACAAATTATTGCTAAATTGACTCATAATGGCCGGCAAATTAATCATGTAGTTCCAGGCGCATCTGAACGCATACGCTCTCAGCGTGGGACACGTGAACGCTTTAAGCAAGGTTTAGATATTAGTCAGCGTTATGATCGACAATTTAGACGGATATTCAAAGAAGCCGGTTTACCAGAAGATTTAGCATTTTTACCCCATGTGGAGTCTTCATTTCAATTTTCTGCAAAATCTTCTGCCGGAGCCGTCGGTATGTGGCAGTTTACTAAAGCTGGCGCACAAACTTTCATGCCAGATGGCAATAAGCGTGATCAACGCTTAGACCCTGTTGCGTCTGCTGTGGGTGCGGCGAACTATTTAAAACATGCCTATAAAAAACTAAACGATTGGCCAGCCGCTATTACGTCCTACAATCATGGTATTGGCGGTATGAAGCGTGCACAAAATCAAGTCGGTAGAGATTTTGTTCAAATTGTAGATACTTATACTGGGCCCGCATTCGGATTTGCCTCTAGGAACTATTATGCTCAGTTCTTGGCGGCACGAGAAATTGCTAATAACCCTAGACACTATTTTCCGTAGGCTCTATCTACTTATCAAGATAGATGCTAGATGTTTAATCATATTCTCCACTGTTCATCCTTAAAACTAACAACATGAACCTTCAAGATCAACATTGGATAGAGACTACCCAAGCTTGGTTGAAAACCATCATTATTGAATATAGTATTTGTCCCTTTGCAAAAAGAGAAATGCAGCGGGGTAGTATTTTCTACGCCGTTAGTCATGAGCGAAAACTCAAGACTTGTCTACAGTTACTTCTGCAAGAGTGTGAGCGTTTAAATACTGATGCGAATATTGAAACTAGCTTACTGATCTATGCAGGGGCTTTTAATTTATTTGATGATTATTTAGATTTTCTAGCTATGGCTGAAGATCTATTGATTGATGAAGGCTATGAAGGTATTTATCAATTGGCCAGTTTTCATCCTGATTATAATTTTAATGAATCAGATGGTGAAGATCCTGCGAATTATACGAATCGATCACCTTATCCGATGTTGCATTTATTGCGTGAAACCTCTATTGATAACGCCGTTAACACTTATCCTGATACCGACAAAATACCAGAGCGAAATATGACTGTAACCCGTCAGTTAGGGCTTGCTAAAATGCAGGGCTTATTAGCGGCTTGTTATTCTTAGTACTTAAACTATATACCGTTTAATTATTACTTTTCTCGCTACATATTAAGGTCAATAAGCTTATGTAGGTCATTGGCATCATTTTTTCAGACAAACTCCTAATAATTCTATATTATTAGGTATTTTTTTAACATCAAAAGGTTCTATCATGCAAGTAGCTGACAATACGGCTGTTTCAATACATTACACACTCACTAATGATGAAGGCGAAGTTCTCGATAGTTCTATCGAAGACGAAGCACTGGTTTATTTACACGGTTCTGGAAATATTATTTCCGGATTAGAACAATCCTTAGTCGGCAAAGTTGCGGGAGATAAATTCAAAGTTCGTATAGAAGCTGAACATGCTTATGGTGAACTTTCTGACGATATGATTCAGGTTATTTCACGCGACATGTTTGATGGTATTGATGACATTGAAGTTGGCATGCAATTTCATGCGGATGTCAGTCATGGTACAGGCGTAGTTACTGTTATTAGCTTGGATGACAATGAAGTCACAGTTGATGGTAATCATCCTTTAGCCGGTCAAGCGTTAACCTTCGATGTTGAAGTATTAGAAGTAAGGGCCGCAACCGAAGAAGAATCTCATCATGGTCATATCCATGGTGCAGGCTGCCAGCACTAATTACGCATAGATTAGCGGCTTTATCAATAAGTTAAGGCCGCTGAATTTTAAATAATATTTAGTAAGGCGCTTATCATTTAATATCTTCCATGATCTTCTTTAGTTCTGCCAAAACGTGTTGTTGTTTATCAAGTGGTAAGTGACTAAAGTCTTGTTCAAACTCAGTCAAGCTATAACTAGCAGGCTGTGTCGTACTATTGGTAGTGCTTAGGTTGCAATCAGCTAACACTTTCTTAATGGGTAGTTCAGCATTAGTTAAGGGCAGAGAGCTTGAAAGAACGGTGCGTATGATGGTGTTTACATGAATAAATAACGTTTGCCCCGTTAATAAATCACTTGCCAATTTTTTAGCAAATTCTTCGGTATAGCCTTTACGTTTAGAATCAGGAAACGTTTTCATAGTGATAGTAATGGCTGGCATTTTATCTATTTGATAATCAATATTAAAATGTCTACTTTGAGAGGTAATTAAGTCATTGGCTTCAATGGTGGCTTGTAAGGTATTACCCTTGCAGATAAGTACTAATTTAAGGTAGTCAAATAAACCAGGTAGGGGCAGTGGAGATTGTACATAGCTAAAAGACTCATTAGTTAACTTGTCGATTTTTTGATGATAGCTCCAAATGTTATCTGCCTTGGCGATTATGGGAAGGGTTGCTACAAACGCTAAAATTAAGCGCTGAGTAAAACTAGATAGATTCATATTCTGGTTCCATATAAAAGCGTGGCCTGTAGTTGCTAGATGTGATTGAAATTAGCTTCTAATAAATACTGGTAGTTGGCTAGTTATAAAAATCAAAGTAGCTTAATGTTGCATATGTGAGTATAGACTGAATAGGCCGACTTAGCTCTTTTATAAGCTTACGGTATATCTAAGTATATATATGAAAAACTAGAAGTCGTCTAGATTACAAGCTATGGATTGCTGTAAATAGGCGTAGCAGCAATGCGCTCATCAATTTGTTTAGATAATTCTTGATAAACTGGGCTATCAACCGATTCATAACGCTGTTTAAATTCAGCATCGTCCATATGTTCAAGTAGGCCGGATGGATCTGGCATAAAGTCGGTATAGTCTTTAATCTCTGATATTTTCTTTTGAAGCTTTCGTGCACCTTCAGGTGAAGAAGTCGCCATTTCTCCAAAGCGTGTGCCAGCTTTGTCGGCTGCTAAATCCACAAAACTAAAGCCGCTCCCTCCTTGCGCGTCACTTAATTCTTTTTCTTCTCCAACTGCTTTTGAGACTTGATCATTCATTGAGGCGGTAATTGCTGCTGAACCAATAAAATGTTGGGCAAGATCAATACGTTTAAATAAAAAAGCTGGATAATGTTTATCTGTACTTAGCGTTGCAATCGGTAAAGCAAAAAACTTTTTGGTTTCTTTACGATTAACATAGTTATTAATTGTGATAATGGCCATTTTATTTTCTTCTATAGCACTATCTAAATTAGAGCGCTGGTAGGCCAAAGTAAATAAAGGCTTAAGTAAATCGGCCAATGATAAACGCCATGCAGAATTGTGTTGTGCTATGACCTCAGTTAACTTTTGTTGATAAATATTGAGATCGGCATTTTTTCCACCATCAGCTAAAACATTTTGTGCTTGTATGAGGTTTTCTAAGCTGGAATGATAACTAATGGTGACTTTTTGTTGATTAATAATGATGCTTTTAATAGGTCTAGTAGCCAATATGAAATATTCATTAAGTGAGGTGTGGCGGATGATATTGTCGATTACAAAGGCTGATACTTTAGAAGGTAATAATAATTCGCCGACTTTAAATTTTATCAAGCTAGGTAGTTCATTGTTGTCGTCATTACCAAAGCGAAAGCTAAAATTTAAATATTGACCCATATAGTTCTTTGGCAAAGACATGGTTACGATAAATCGAATGACATTATCTTTTAATTCTATTTTTACTGCGCTTTTTCGATAGCGATTAAATAAATAATTAGCAGCCAAATTGATGTCAGGTTGCGTTAATTCTATCGTACCTATTTCATCAGGTTTAGTCTTAGAGCCTTCGTATAGGATTTTTTTAGCTCTGACTATGTCTTCATGTGTAAGTGTCCATTCAGTAGCAATAGTGGGAGTGTCACTAATGCCAAAAACAATTAATAGAGCACACAAAACAACGAGGGTGCTTAACAAAAAGTAGGCTAGGCGTAAAATGAGTTTCATAAAGATATTTATTTAGGAGAATTCTAGCTTGAATCCCGCAGTTTTAATGTAGTCGGCTTCTAAAATCAAGTCAGCATGGGTTAGCGGTGAATTAGCTAGCCAATTATCTGGGAACTTTAGTGAAATCTTAGAATTAATTAATTGTATTTCAAAGTTCGGTAATTCTTGTTTAGTACGATTACGATGCATCACGACTGCCAATCTTAGAATCAACGTTAGATAAGGCGCCTTAACATTCCACGGTAGTGGTAATTCATTAAATATAGTTTTTGATAGTTTACGCCGATGCGACCTAATGAGGGATGCCAGTATAAGTTGATCTTGTTGAGAGAAGCCTGCCAAATCAGCATTACCTATAATGTAGGCACTGTGTTTATGGTATTGGCTGTGAGCAATATCTATACCTATTTCGTGCAGATCAGCGGCCCAATTTAAGAATTGCACGCAGGTTTCGTCACTAGCCCAAGCATAGCTGGTGCTTAATTGGCTTAACATAATGTGGATTGTTTTCTTAATTCGCTTGGCGTGTTTTTTGTCAATCCGATAGCGTTTAGTGACAGCTTGAACTGTTTCTGCACGCATATCATGGTTGTATAAACGCCCTAATAAATCTTGTATCAGACCCTCTCTTAAAGCACCGTCAGAAATAGTCATTTGTTCTATATTAAGACTCTTGAAAGTGGCATAAACAATAGCCAAGCCACCTACAAATACCGGTAGACGTTCAGCATCTAGTCCAAGTAAGTTTAAATCATTAATATGGTTATATTGACTTAAGTGAGCAACCAGTAATTCAAGCCCTTGTTTAGTAATTCCGTTATTACTCCAGTTATTGGCCTGTAATACTTTTGCTATGGAACGTAAACTGCCCGATGCTCCAATTGCCTCATCCCAGTTTTTGCGTTTAAAAGTATTTTGGAAGGGCTCTAGTTTTTGTTCAGCAAATAAAGTAGCTTGGTTAAAAGCAGCTTTAGATAGTACGCCGTCCTTGAAAAAGCTATTACTTAAAGATACGCAACCCATGTGCAAACTTTCTTTTTCAAGAGGTGTATCATTAGTACCAATAATATATTCGGTGCTACCTCCTCCTATATCCATGACTAAGCGTAAATTGGCAGTGCTGCTTAAGCTATGCGCCACACCTAAATAGATTAAACGTGCTTCTTCTATGCCAGAAATGACATGGATAGGATGTCCTAAGGCTAGCTCAGCTTTTATTAAAAATTGCCCGGCATTTTTGGCCATGCGTAAGGTGTTGGTGCCTACTATACGAACACTGCCTACGGGAAAATTGCGAATTCTTTGGCCAAATCGCTCTAGACAAGCCAGTGCATGTAGCTGGGTCTTTTCGTCCAGCATTTGGTCTGCATTCAAACCCGATGCTAGCCTGACCATCTCTTTAAGTCGGTCTATCGTTTGTAGTTGGTTATTTTTTAGGCTACAAACAATCATATGGAAGCTATTAGAGCCTAAATCTACAGCAGCTACGAATTCAGGGGGAGTATTCAGCACGGGTTATCCAATTTGTCTGCGGGGCGTGTAAATATCTGATAATATCACACGGTTTTTGCTATCCATGATTGCGATTTAATTAATCTTTGATGTCGCGCAACAGGTTGGTTTTGCTTATTGTCCCACATTAGGCGAAATTTTATTATGTGACAATCAGAAATTTGCGTAATTTAACTTAATTTAAAGGTTTCAGTTAAATGTTAGTTTCAGTATGAATGCATTATCTATTCGCAACCTTAAAAAGACTTACAACAATGGTTTTGAAGCTTTAAAAGGTATAGACCTTGAAGTGCAGGCAGGTGATTTTTTCGCTTTATTAGGGCCGAATGGCGCAGGCAAGTCAACGACTATCGGTATCATCAGCTCATTAGTTAATGAGTCTAGCGGTTCCGTCAGTATATTTGGTCATGATTTAAAAGCTGAGCGATCTCTTGCTAAAAGTTGTTTAGGTTTAGTGCCTCAAGAAGTTAACTTTAATCAATTCGATACTGTTAAGAGCATTGTTTTTAATCAAGCCGGATATTACGGTACGCCTCGTAAACTGGCGTTACAAAGAACAGAGCATTGCCTTAAACAAATGGATTTGTGGGATAAGCGCGACACGGTGTCTAGGCGCTTATCGGGAGGCATGAAGCGTCGTGTAATGATCGCTAGAGCTATGGTACATGCGCCTAAATTACTGATTCTTGATGAACCAACAGCGGGCGTCGATATAGAAATCAGGCGATCCATGTGGAAAATGATGCAAGAAGTTAATCAGCAAGGCACTACAATTATCTTAACGACGCATTATTTAGAAGAAGCTGAGAGTTTATGTCGCAATATCGCGATTATTGATCAAGGACGTATTGTTGAAAATACCGATATGGCTAGTCTCTTAGCCAGATTACATGTCGATCACTTTGTGCTTGATTTAGCTGAACCTTTGGCACATGCGCCCGTTATTTCAGGCTATCAAATTCAGCGTATAGCCGATAAGGTACTTGATGTGGCTGTACCAAAGGAAATTGGACTAAATTATTTATTTAGTCAATTAAGTGCGCAAAACATTAACGTGGTTAGTCTGAAAAATAAGAGTAATCGGCTAGAGCAGTTATTTTTGAATTTAATCGATACTAAGCCGGCAGGAAATAGCTGATGAATTACTCTATTGCCTATAGAACCATAGTCACTAAAGAGATTTTTCGTTTTATTCGTATTTGGCCGCAAACCTTATTACCGCCTGCGATTACTACCGCCTTATATTTCTTAATTTTTGGTAAGTTAATCGGTGACCGTGTCGGTGCAATCAATGGTGTAACTTATATGGAGTATATAGTTCCCGGTATTATATTGATGTCGGTCATTAGTCATTCCTACGCCAATGTCGTCTCATCTTTTTATTCAACGAAATTTCAACGTAATATCGAAGAATTACTAGTCGCTCCAGTACCTAATTGGGTCATATTAAGTGGTTATGTCAGTGGTGGTATTATTCGAGGTTTATTAGTGGGTACAGTGGTGGCCTTAATATCCTTATTATTTGCAGACATTGAAGTCAAAAATCCGTACATCACTTTATCGGTCATGTTATTAACAGCCACTTTATTTTCCTTGGCGGGCTTTATTAATGCCGT
Organism: Crenothrix polyspora; assembly: GCA_945902915.1. Lineage (GTDB taxonomy): Bacteria > Pseudomonadota > Gammaproteobacteria > Methylococcales > Methylomonadaceae > Methylobacter_C. The sequence goes on from CAMDNJ010000011.1 coordinate 18,230, forward strand.
ATTAGCAGAAAGTTTTGACGACATCTCTATTATTCCAAACTTTGTCTTAACACCCTTAAGTTATCTGGGCGGGGTATTTTTTTCAGTTAAAATGTTACCCACTATATGGCAAAGTATTTCTTTAGGTAATCCCATTTTGTACATGATTAATGCTTTTAGGTATGGCTTGATAGGCGTTACCGATGTTGATATTCAGCTGGCTTTTATGATGACAGGTGGATTAATTCTGATCTTAACACTGGTTAGTTTGTTTTTGCTTCATAAAGGTATAGGCATTAAAAACTAGTTTTGACTGATGCACTAATGCTTAAATCCATTATTAATATATAAAATATAAAGCGCTGTCAGTTATTAATATCTCCTAAAAAAGTATTAATTGAGGCGCAAACATCAAAATCACTCGTGTTTTACTGTAACAAATGCATTAGACGGTATATAATCCAATGCTTTGATTCAATCATTTAGTCAATTCAAACCGGAAAACAAACATGCTGGGTAAGCTAGTTAGATTAGTTGTAGGGAGCCGTAACGACAGGCTAATTAAGAAGAAAAGAAAGTTGGTCAAGAGCGTCAACGTTTTAGCTTCGGAATACGAAAAACTGTCTGATGAGGCAATTAAAGCAAAAACTCAAGAGTTTCGAGATCGGCTTGAGCAAGGCGAAAAGCTGGATAAGCTGATTCCAGAAGCTTTTGCAGCAGTCAGGGAAGCGTCTTCACGCGTTTTCGGTATGCGTCATTTTGATGTGCAACTGATAGGCGGCATGATTCTGCATGATGGCAAAATAGCTGAAATGAAAACCGGTGAGGGTAAAACCTTAATGGCGACATTAGCAGCTTATTTGAATGCCTTACCTGGTCATGGCGTACACGTTGTAACGGTCAATGATTACCTTGCTAAACGTGACTCAGAGTGGATGGGTAGACTCTATAGTTTTCTAGGTATGAGCACCGGCGTTATTATTAGTCAAATGGAGCATGAGCAAAGGCGGGAGGCTTACGCTGCCGACATTACTTACGGCACTAATAACGAATTTGGCTTCGATTATCTCCGTGACAACATGGCTTTCAGCATAGAACAGAAAGTACAGCGAAACTTAAGTTTTGCGATTGTCGATGAAGTTGATTCTATATTGATTGATGAAGCCAGAACGCCATTAATTATTTCTGGGCCTACTGATGAAAGCACCGAAATTTATATCAAAGCCAATGAAATCATCCCGTATTTAACACGCGAAGAACCTGAAGGTGAGCCTGGTGATTACACGGTAGATGAAAAACTACGTCAGGTTTATTTAACTGAAGCAGGTCATGAGCGCGTCGAGCAAATGATGCTTGAACTGGGTTTGATGCCAGAAGGTACTAGTCTTTATGATGCGTCGAATATTCGACTCATGCATTATTTAAATGCCTCTTTGCGTGGTCATGTCTTATTCAAGAAAGATGTTGATTACATAGTTGCGAATGATGAAGTCGTTATTGTTGATGAATTTACTGGCAGAATTATGCCCGGCAGACGCTGGTCAGAAGGCTTGCATCAAGCGATTGAAGCTAAAGAACATGTTGCCATCAATAGTGAAAATCAAACTTTAGCCTCTATTACCTTTCAGAATTATTTTCGTTTATACGACAAATTGTCAGGTATGACTGGTACGGCAGATACTGAAGCTTTTGAGTTAAACAATATTTATGGTCTTGAAGTTGTTGTCATTCCTACTCATCGTCCTTTGATACGAAAAGACCTAGGTGATGTGGTTTTCTTAACAACTGATGAAAAGTATATTGCAGTTGCTAATGATATCAAAGACTGCGTTAGTCGTGGACAGCCGGTTTTAGTGGGAACAACTTCTATTGAGAATTCTGAGCGTCTATCTCACTTGCTTAATAAACAAGGTATCAAGCACGAAGTGCTAAATGCTAAGCAGCATGAGCGTGAAGCGCATATTGTCGAGCAAGCGGGTATGCCAGGTTCTGTGACTATTGCAACCAATATGGCCGGTCGAGGTACTGACATTGTATTGGGTGGTAATCTTGATGCTGAGTTAAAGGCTCTGGGTGAAGATGCTAGTGTTACTGAAAAAGAACAAATACGTGGCGCTTGGTTAGAAAGACATCAACAAGTCATTAATAATGGCGGTTTACATGTGATTGGTTCAGAGCGCCATGAGTCACGTCGTATCGATAATCAATTGAGAGGACGTTCTGGACGTCAAGGCGACCCGGGTTCAACTCGTTTTTATTTATCGCTGCAAGATGATTTGATGCGTATTTTTGCCTCTGAGCGCGTTGCTGGCTTGATGAAAAAACTAGGCATGGGTGATGGTGAGGCTATAGAGCATCCCTGGGTAACTCGTTCTATTGAAAATGCACAGCGTAAAGTAGAAGCGCGCAATTTTGATATCCGTAAAGAAATCTTAGCGTATGACGATGTGGCTAATGATCAACGTAAGGTGATCTATACGCAACGTAATGAATTAATGGCGGCTAGTGATATTTCTGACATTATTACTGCCATTCGTAAAGACGTCGTTAATGAAGTGATCACTCAATATATTCCAGCAAAAACAATGGCTGAACAATGGGATATACAAGGACTGGAAGATCATTTGCTACATGAGTTTAATGTTCTCATTCCTGTGCAACACATGCTAGATGAAGATCATAAATTACAAGAAGCCTCATTAAGGTTGCGTATTATTGAGATTCTAGAAAAAAATCATAAAGAAAAAGAACAGCAAATCACCCAAGAAGTGTTACAGCATTTTGAAAAATCAGTAATGCTACAAGTATTAGATACTAGCTGGAAAGAACATTTGGCAGCGATGGATTATTTGCGCCAAGGTATTCACTTTAGAGGCTATGCACAAAAAGATCCTAAGCAAGAGTATAAGCGCGAAGCTTTTGAAATGTTTAGCAGTCTACTAGATCATATTAAGTATGAAGTGATTGAAGTCTTATTTAAAGTTCAAGTTCGCCAAGAAGAAGATGTTCAAGCACTTGATGCGCAAAGACAAGCGCCAATAGAAATGCACTTTGAACATGCAGAAGCGCCGGCTTTGGATGACGTTGAAATAACGCCTATAGCCAGTGCAGAAGAAAAAAATGTTGAGCAACCCTTTGTGCGATTATCTGAAAAAGTGGGTCGCAACGATGATTGCCCTTGCGGTTCTGGAAAGAAGTACAAGCATTGCCACGGAAAACTTGGTCAATAAAATAATCAAAATATCTCGTTACTTGGAGCCTCATTTTCTTTCAATAATTTTTTGATTGCAAGAAAATGAGGTGTCAAGCAACAGGCATATAATACATCTATCTCTACTCCTCTCAAGCTAGCCTGTATAGGCTACATCAATTTATCTACAAAGGTTACTTAAGGCTACTAAAACCTATTAGCTTAAAGTTAATGTGTTGTTTTGTCACAGTATTGTCACCTTTAAAATGATAAAATAAAAATACCAACTTGATTAATTTACTTTTTCTATCATTATTATATTTAAGGTAACTATCAAGCATATAAGTTGTGAGATTTAATTTTCATGCTCTGAACTTTAACAGCACATGTTTTATTAAAATTGCACCTTGGTGTCACATATATTAATTTGAAGTGCAGTGGGTATCCTTAAACGCCCTAATTTACCAATAGCTAGCTTAGCCATTATTTAGGCATAAAATTGCTGTATAAAGAATTATTAGATTATAAAAACATAAAATGAATAGCATAGAATCTGCTCAGCAGTATATGTCAGTTGCAGAATTAGGTGACTTACAGGCACAGTTTACATTGGCTGTAATGTATACCAATGGACATGGGGGTTTAGAGAAAGATTACATACTTGCCTATAAATGGGCAACGATGGCAGCTATGAATGGGAATGTAGAGTCTGCTATGCTAGTTGAGTTGTTAATTCCTCAAATGACACGTCAAGCACTTGAGACATCAAGAAAGATGATAAAAAATTGTAAATCCAATAAGCTATAATTATAAGATCTGTTAACTGTCTTATCATATAGAATCAACAAGAGATACATGCAACTGCATCTCTTTATTTTAGATGCTAATAAACTCTTTACTTGGCTTCAAGCACTTCAAAATCATGTGTCATTTCAACGCCAGCTTTTCCAAGCATAATTGCTGCCGAGCAATATTTCTCTGCGGATAAGTTTACTGCACGCTCTACGGCTGAGGCTTTAAGATCTCTGCCACTAATCACAAAGTGTAAATGAATTTTGCTAAAAACGCTGGGTATGGCATCAACGCGTTCAGCAGAAATTTGGACTTGGCATGAGGCTATATGATTACGACCCTTTTCTAAAATCTGAACTACATCAAAAGATGAGCAGCCACCTAAGCCTAGTAAAAGCATTTCCATAGGGCGCATACCTATATTTCGTCCACCATGATCAGGTGGTCCATCCATGATAACTGCGTGACCGCTACCAGTTTCGCCTACAAACATGACGCCATCTACCCATTTAACAGTTGCCTGCATAAATTCTCTCCGTTAAAAAAATAATAAACTAGCATATAACAGGCTAGCGTTGGATTTTTTAGCTTAAAATTGTATCTGTGGCTTTAAGGCAATGCACGGTATATAAAACTATGGTATTGCCACACTTTCACACAACATAATTAAATAATAAAGTTTATTTAATTATGTCTCCGTGGGAAGGTTTAAGTTATTTTTTAGGCATTACAGCAATCATAGGATTCGCTGCAGAAACGGTAACCGTTGCGGTTGAGTCTAATAGTTCTAGCTCTAGCGCTTTGACTGTACCATCAAAAGAATTGAGACTGTCTGGCTCGATTTCTAATATTTGGGTAGGTAGACCGATTCTATCTAAGATCGCTATAAACGGCTCAGGATCAAGTTCTTCAACGTTAACCATCGTTTTAGTATCCCATTCGCCTGTTGCCACTAACATGGCGGCAGCAACGGGTGGCACACCAGCTGTGTAGCTAATACCTTGCGATTCAACTTCTTCGTAACATTTTTTGTGATCTGATACTTGATAGATCAGGACTTCACGTTTTTCGCCGTCTTTCCAGCCCTTAATAAAGTTACCGATACAAGTATTTCCTGTATAGCCAGGCGCTAGGGTCATAGGATCAGGAAGCAATGCTTTAACCAGTTTAAGCGGCACGACTTCTTGGCCTGTAGTCAGTGTTACAGGAAGATGTGATAGGAAACCAAGTGTGCGTAGCACAGTAAAGACATTGATGTAATGATCACCAAAACCCATCCAAAAACGAATGCTGTTTGCATCGATGTTTTTAGACAAAGAATGTAATTCATCATGGCCATTCAAATAAATAGGTTGTTTACCTACCACTGGAAAATCATATTCTCTTTTTACTGAGTGAGTGGGGAATTCAGCCCATTGACGATCTATCCAAGTCCAAACTTTTACGAATTCACGAAAATTAATTTCAGGGTCAAAGTTGGTTGAAAAGTATCGACCATGACTACCTGCGTTAACATCTAGGATATCAATAGTGTCAATTTTGTCGAAATAACGTTTAACGGCAAGTGCGCAATAAGCGTTAACGACCCCAGGATCAAAGCCTGCACCTAAAATAGCGGTGATGCCTTTTTCAGCGCAACGGTCTTTTCGTTTCCATTCGTAATTAGCGTACCAAGGTGGCTCTTCACACACTTTATCTGGATCTTCGTGTATTGCAGTGTCGATATAAGCTACATCCGCTTCGATACAAGCTTCCAATATGGACATATTAAGAAAAGCAGAGCCTAAATTGATGACGATTTCTGAACCGGTTTCTTTAATGAGCTTAATCGTTGCTGGAATATCTAAAGCATCCAGTTGGGCTGAATAAAGCTTGCCTTCAGTATTTTTTAAATGGCCTTTACGATGAATACTTGCAATGATGGCATCGCATTTATCCTGAGTCCGTGAGGCAATACAGATATCGCCTAACACATCATTATTCATTGCAGCCTTATGAGCGGCGACATGCGCCACACCCCCAGCGCCAATAATCATTATATTTTTTTTCATATGATGAATCTCCTTATGATAAACAGTTTAAATAATCGTTATAGTCAAAACTGCGAGCTAGCTCTACAGTACCATTGAGTCTTTTTACCGCTATTGATGGCATAGCAACGCCATTAAACCAATTTTTCTTCACCATCGTGTAGCCCGCTGCATCAGCAAAGCTGACGATGTCACCAATTTTTAACGGGGAGTCCAGTTTGTAGTGTCCAAATAAATCACCCGCAAGGCAGGTTCTGCCTGCGATGAGAATGGGGTTTTCTCCAGACTCATGAGATGCAATCTTGGGGTTTGTATGGTATATCAGATGATCTAGCATATGCGCTTCGATAGAGGCGTCTACAATGGCAATATCGACTTCGTTATGAACAATATCTAACACCGTGGTAACTAGCTCAGCGCAGCCAGTGATAGCCGCTTCACCAGGTTCAAGATAAACTTGTACTCCGAAGGTTTCTGAAAAATCTTTTAAGACTTGGCAGAATTTTTCTAATGGATAATCATCTTTTGTAAAATAAATGCCACCACCAAAGCTTACCCAGTGCATCTTTTTCAATACATTACTGTATTTGTTGGCAATTTGATTGATGGCATCAGTAATATTTTCAATGTCGTCATTTTCACAATTAAAGTGAAACATGATGCCACTAATCTGTTCAGAAACAGCTTCAAGTTCTTGTAGGCTACTGACACCCAGTCTGGAATATTGTCTAGCTGGATCAGCTAAATCAAAGTGGGAGTAACTGATGCCTGGATTTACACGTAGTCCAACTTTCAGATTGCTTACTGAATCATGGAATAGTTGTAATTGTGAAATTGAGTTAAATATAATCTTATCTGCAAATTTAGCGACCGCGTTTATTTCCTCGGCAGAATAAGCGACACTATAAGCATGAACTTCCTTGCCAAACTTATCATGACCAAGTTTCGCCTCAAAGAGTGAACTGCTAGTAGTGCCATCCATATATTGACTCATAAGTTCAAATACACTCCATGTAGAAAAGCATTTGAGCGCTAATACAGATTTTGCACCGGATTGATCACGAATGGTCTTGATGATTTCTAAGTTTTTTAATAACTTGCTTTCGTCAATGAGGTAATAAGGGGTAAGCAAATCCAGCATGTTTTAGTTCTCGTAGTGTAAAAAGATAATACGTAGAGGTTAAATTGATAGATATTATTTATCAAAGTTGACAATACATTTCTTATATTCAGAAGGAGCATATTGCTTTAATAATGACTAAACCTTATTGCTATAAGGAAAATGCTCAAGTTGATGAGAGTATTTGAAAATACCCTGATACATATTAAGGATAATATATCAGGGTTTTATGTCTATTTGACTACACGTAAAGACGGCCTTTTTGGCGTTTTATTTTCAGGTGGTGTATTTTCTGGCTCTTCATCTTCTTGATCGAAGATCATACCTTTACCATTTTCTTTAGCATAAATAGCCATGATCGCAGTAACTGGCGCCACTATATTCATGGGTTTACCACTAAATCTGGCACTAAATTGAACTTCATTATTGCCTAGTATTAGTCCCTGAATAGCTTGGGGTCTAATATTTAATATAATTTTCCCGTCTTCAATAAATTGCTGCGGCAAAATAGCATTGCTGTTTTCTGCATCAACTAACAGATGTGGCGTTAAATCGTTATCAACAATCCATTCATAAATAGAACGAATTAAATAGGGCTTTAAAGAAGTCATTATTTTAGAGACTCAGGCATTTCTTTTTCAGCTTCACTTAAGCTAAGTTTAAATGCAGGTCTTTTAAAGAGTCGTTGTGCATAATTTGAGATGACATCAGTAGGTGTCGATATATCAATGCCAATGCTAGGTAGTCGCCATAAAAGTGGTGCTATGACGCAATCAATCAATGAGAATTCTTCATTCATGAAATAAGGGTGTGCAGCAAAAATAGGCTCAGCAGAAAGGATGCTTTCTCTAAGCATTTTTTTAGCCCTAGCTGATTTTTTCTCCCCTGAGAATAATATTTCATCTAAGAGTTGATACCAATCTTGATCTATGCGTTTAATAAGCATTCTGGCATTTGCTCGTGACACAGGATCCATTTGATGCAAAGGCGGATGAGGGAAGCGCTCATCTAGATATTCCATGATAATGCGTGAGTCATAAAGTACTAAATCACGTTCAATTAATGTAGGGGATGTGCCGTTAGGATTAAGCTCCAGTAAATCCTCAGGAGCATTAGCTGGATCATAATATTCTATGTCTGCGGTGATCCCTTTTTCGTGTAAAACAAAACGGGCACAATGGCTCATAGCACATGTGGGCGATGAATAAAGCGTCATCACAGATTTACGGGTAATAATATTTGCCACGAATAACAACCTCTTGGGACGTGTAGGGCGGTAAAAAAACACATTATAACATATCGTTGAGCTTTTTTTGTCTTTGACTTTCTTTAGTATATGTGGTCAATCTATTAAGAAAACATTCTTGTGTTCTTAATTGATAGAGTACTAATGAATATCTTGCCAATATTCTTTTTTCAATAAATAGGCGATGACCAAAAACAGCAGTAAGAAAATGATGACATATTTACCGAGTCTTTGTCGTTCTAGTTGCACCGGTTCGCCAACATAGACTAGAAAATTAACGAGGTCATTCACGAAGAGATCAAATTCTTTTTCCGATAAAGTACCGGGTTTTTCAATAATGAGCTTAGTATATTCACCATAGATGGTTTTTCTTTGTTCTGCATGTTGTTCACCTTGTAGTTGCCAAAGTGGATTAGGCATTGCAGTATCTTTAAATATTAGATTATTAACACCTAAAGGTTTCGTAGTATCGACATAGTAGCTTTTTAAATAACTATATAACCAATCTGCACCGCGTGATCTTGCGATTAATGATAAGTCCGGTGGTTGTGTGCCAAACCATTTTTCAGCATCGTGTTTGTTCATCGCACTATGCAATTGATCATAGATACTGGCACCTTCAGGAGCAATATCAGTCAATACTTTTTGTGGATCTGCACCCACATCATTGGCAATCCGAAGATAACGAATATGTTTGGCAGAATGGCAACCTAAACAATAGGTAACAAAATTTTTTGCTCCACGTTGCAAGGAATCATTATCGGAAAGATCAATCCTTGCTGATTGAAGTTCTATTTCTTCATTCGCGAATACACCGAATGATAAGGTTAATAACAATAGTATTATTAATTTTTTCATATCAATCTAAGCTCTCTATTAGTTTTTTTGCTAAGCGAGTGGCTACATTGCGAATGCCAACAGGATTGGGTCGCCTGTTAAAAAATGAACTTTTAAATGCAGAGTGGCCAATTTCAGTAGTTACAGGTTTTAACTCAGTAATTTCTTTAATCAGGGCAGGTATTTGCTCCTCAATAGCATGTAATTGCTCTTCAAAGCTATGATCTTTAGTTAAACTTTTGGGTACGGTTTTAGTTTTCTCCCAGCGCGTGTAAATGGGCATGAGTAAGAAGAAGCCAAAATAAATCGTAGTAAAAAGTCTAGCAAGAATGGTTGCTATAGGAGTAACGGGCTGTGTTCCTAAATAACCTAATGCTATAAAACTGACTACAAATAAAAACAAGGCTTTCTTGAAAATACCACCACGATAACGGATAGATTTAACAGGGCAACGATCCAGCCAAGGCAATAGGAACAATACAACGATAGATCCGCCCATAGCAATAACACCGGCGAATTTATCTGGAATAGCTCTTAGTACTGAATAAAACGGTGTGAAATACCAGACTGGCGCAATGTGTTCAGGTGTTTTCATCGGGTCTGCTGGAATGAAATTAGCATGCTCTAGAAAATAACCCCCCATTTCTGGCATATAAAATATAACAGTAGCAAAGAATAAAAGAAAAACGCCAACACCTACGATGTCTTTAACGGTGTAATAAGGATGAAAGGGGATGCCATCAACAGGGTGTCCCCATGGATCTTTAGATTCTTTAATTTCAATGCCATCGGGATTATTAGAGCCGACTTCATGCAGAGCGACGATGTGCATAAATACCAGCATCACTAAGACTAAAGGTACCGCAATAACGTGGAACGCGAAGAATCTGTTTAAGGTCGCGTCGGCGATAACATAATCACCTCGGATCCAAAGCGATAAATCATCACCAATAACAGGAATAGCGCTAAACAAAGAAATAATAACTTGGGCGCCCCAATAAGACATTTGACCCCAAGGCAACAAATAGCCCATAAAGGCTTCGGCCATTAAGGCAACAAAAAGCAGCATACCAAAAATCCAAATTAATTCTCTAGGATGTTTGAAAGACCCATACATGATGCCTCTAAACATATGTAGATAAATCACAATGAAAAATGCCGAAGCGCCTGTTGAATGCATGTAACGAACTAGCCAGCCCCACGGCACATCGCGCATGATATATTCGATAGAGTCGAACGCCAGTTTTGCATCGGGCTTATAGTTCATGGTTAGTAAAATTCCGGTAATAATCTGATTGACTAAAACCAATAAAGCTAACGAACCAAAAAAGTACCAGAAATTGAAGTTCTTAGGCGCGTAATAATGCGCCATATGATCATTCCAAAATTTACTAACTGGAAAACGATCTAAAACCCAATTGCCACATTCACTTAAACGAGTAGCTTTCATGCTTTTTTCTCCTCTGAAGAATCACCAACGATGATTCGGGTATCAGTGATATAACGATAGGGCGGAATTTCAAGATTACTTGGAGCAGGCACGCCTTGGTAAACACGGCCAGCGAGATCAAACCAAGAACCATGGCATGGGCAAAAGAAACCACCTTTCCATTGCTCTCCTAAATCATTAGGGGCTATTTCAGGGCGAAAAGTAGGTGAGCATCCTAAATGAGTACATAAACCCACAGCGACAAAAATTTCAGGTTTAATAGATCGTCCAGGATTTTTGCTAGAGGCTGGTTGATTAGACTCATTAGAAAGAGGGTCTCTTAACTCAGAGTCTAAGGTCTTTAAAGTTGCAAGAACCTCAGGTGTTCTATTAAGTATCCAAACAGGCTTTCCTCTCCAAGCAACCCTAATTAATTGTCCAGTTTCAATTTTACTGATATCAACTTCAACAGGAGCGCCAGCGGCCATGGCTTTTACACTCGGTTGCATTTGTGCAAGAAAAGGAATTGCTAAATAGCCTGAGCCAACAGCTCCAACCACGGTCAATGCCGAGGTTAGAAACTGACGTTTAGACTTGTCGACGCCTTTATTTTTCATTATAAAACTCTCCTGATTATATAGCGACCTTGCAGCGCTTTCTTATTGTCTGGTCAATATACCATTAGACGCTAGTGAATTTGAAGTGCTTATAGTTAATTGTTTGCTAGAAAGTGATGTTTTTAGCTATATCACTACAAGGAATTGACAGATAAACACGATGAATAGGAGCATTAAGGAATTACTTAATTGAAACTAAATAATTCCTTAGACTAATAGTCGATAATATTAAACAGACTATCTACTAATATCATGGTACGGGCTTTTATTAGAGGCAATTTCTTAAAGCCATAATAAAGGCTAGGTTTTCTTCGGGTTTGCCAATGGTAACGCGTAAGCAATCAGATAATAGGCCGCCTTGAGCACTCATGTCTTTAATTAAAACACCTTGGTGCTTGATAGCTAAGAAAATTCGGCTAGCTTGATCAGTAGGTGTTTTAAATAAAATAAAATTAGCCGCACTAGGATAGGCAATAATTCCAGGTAGTGTATTTAATTGATTAAACACTACAGGTCTTTCTTGGCAGATTTTTTGAGTTTGTTGATCAAATAACGCATGGTTATTTAAAGCAAAGTTAGCACTGAGCTGAGTAAGGCTATTTATATTATAGGGTAGACGAATTTTATTAAGTTGTTCAATAATTGCAGGTCGGCCTATAACATACCCTAAGCGTAAACCCGCAAGTCCTAGTTTAGATACGGTACGCATAATCAGTAAGTTGTCATGGTCTGGCAACGCATCGATAAAACTGGCATCAGCGAAGGGAGCGTATGCCTCATCAATAACCACTAGACCCTTAGCGACGTTTATGATTTCAAGCATTGCAGATTGGCTGAATAAATTACCAGTAGGGTTATTCGGGTAAGCTAGAAAAATAACGGACGGTTGATATCGCTGTATTGTTTCTAGCATTGCCGGTAAATCTAAATCGAAGTTGCCAGCTTGCAGAGGAATGCTCAGATAATTCAAGCCTAAGCAATCGCTTAGTTGCTTGTACATCACAAAGCCAGGCGCAGGTGCCAACACACTGGCATCGCTAGGTAGAGCCATTAATAACAGCTGTATAATTTCGTCAGAGCCATTGCCAAGCATCACCTCAAATTGATCGTCTATATGATAGATACGTTTGATGGTTTGCGTAAGTTCTAGCGCTTCAGGATCTGGATAGCGGTTTAAAGCACAGTCTTTTAAGGCAGTTAGCCAATCTAATTTTAAGTCTTCAGGCCAGTTATAAGGATTTTCCATGGCATCTAGTTTAATTAAGCCCTGAGCATTGGTTACCTTGTAGGCAGACATTGCTAAAACTTCTTGACGAAAAATAGAGGACATTTTAAATGGAGCGGATTCAATGCTCAAGATTTAATCCTATATTCTGCGGAGCGAGCATGCGCCGTTAAGCTTTCACCGCGTGCCAGAACGGAAGCGACCTTGCCTAAATTATCAGCACCAGCGGCAGAGCAGTTTATAATACTAGTACGTTTTTGAAAATCATAAACACCCAGTGGCGATGAAAAGCGTGCAGTACTGGAAGTGGGCAATACATGATTCGGCCCTGCACAGTAATCGCCTAATGCTTCAGCAGTATAACGTCCCATAAAAATAGCGCCTGCATGACGTATACTTTTACTTAAAGTTTGAGGGTCTTCAACAGACAGTTCTAAATGTTCGGGCGCAATGAGATTAGCAACCTCTGCCGCCTGCATTAAATCATTGACTTTGATTAAAGCGCCACGCGCTGATAACGATGCTTTAATGATTTCTGCGCGCTCCATGGTAGGTAGTAGGGTATCAATACTCTGTTGTACGGCGATTAGAAACTCGTCATCGTCACTGATTAAAATAGCTTGGGCATTTTCATCGTGCTCTGCTTGCGAAAACATATCCATAGCTATCCAATCTGGGTTGGTTTTGCCATCGCAGATTATTAATATTTCCGAAGGACCGGCAATCATATCAATACCCACGACGCCATAGACCAGTTTTTTTGCGGTAGCGACATAAATGTTACCAGGGCCGACTATTTTTGCGACAGCAGGTATGGTTTCTGTGCCATAAGCTAATGCAGCAATGGCTTGTGCGCCACCGACAGTAAATATTCGATCTACGCCTGCTAAATAGGCTGCTGCTAGTACTAATTCATTGGTTTCACCTTGCGGTGCCGGCACGACCATGATTAATTCGCCTACGCCGGCTACTTTGGCAGGAATAGCATTCATTAATACCGATGACGGGTATGCGGCTTTTCCACCGGGAACATAAAGCCCCACGCTGTCTAAGGGCGTTACTCTTTGACCTAAGATAGTGCCATCTGCTTCAGTGTATTGCCAAGATATGAGTTTTTGATGTTCGGCATAGGCCTGAATACGGTCAGCAGCTGCTTGTAATGCTTGAGCTTGTGCAATAGGAATATTTTCCCATGCTGATTTTAGCGCGTCTTTGGCTAATTCTAGTTCAGTGCTAGCGCTAATATTACGATGATCAAAGCGGTTAGTATAGGCCATCAAAGCCTGGTCACCGTTGCCTCGTACATCAGCAATAATGTCTAATACGCGCTGTTGTATATCTAAATCATTAGATTCATCCCACGCTAACAACGCTTTTAATTGCAAAGAAAAATCAGTGGCGTTGGCGTCTAGTTTTTGTAGGCTTAGATCTGACATATTTTTGAGGCTAAACAAGTTCAAGTAAATGTAATGAGTAGTTGCTAGCTATTGATAAGAAAGTGAATGCCATCAATGCCCAGCAACTAGTTAACTCCGTAGTGCCAAGGTTCGTTCAAATTGAGTTATTAAATCAACAATAGCCGCATTTTTCATTTTCATGGCGGCTTTATTAACCACTAAGCGCGAACTAATATTCATAATTAAATCACGAGGCTCCATGTCGTTGGCTTTTAGGGTATTGCCAGTATCGACTAAGTCAACAATGCAATCTGCCAGACCGACTAAAGGCGCCAGTTCCATTGAACCGTAAAGCTTAATAATTTCTGCTTGAATACCCAAATTAGCAAAGTATCGCTCAGTAATTTTGACAAACTTAGTAGCAACACGCACACGCCCACTTATAGGAGGGGCATTCTTTCGAGTAGCCGTCATAAGGCGACAGCAAGCAATACCTAAATCTAAGGGTTCATAGAGGCTATCAGCACCATGTTCTATTAGCACATCTTTACCGGCTATACCTAAATCAGCGGCACCGTATTCAACAAAAGTAGGAACGTCGGTAGCACGTATGATGACTAATTGAACATCATCACGCGTGGTTTGTAAAATAAGTTTGCGACAGGTATTTGGATCATCAGTCGGTACGATACCCGCTTCAGCCAGCAAAGGCAGGGCTTCTTCATAAATTCGGCCTTTAGATACCGCAATAGTTAGCATAATCAGGCCTTAGTTAGGAACGCGGCGAATAGTTGCGCCTAATTGCGACAACTTTTCTTCGATATGGTCATAACCGCGATCTATATGATAAATACGATCAACCAGTGTGTCGCCTTCAGCAGCCAATGCGGCTACCACAAGACTAGCCGACGCTCTTAAGTCAGTTGCCATCACAGGAGCGCCGGTTAATTTTTTAGCGCCAGTACAAATGGCAGTATTAGATTCCAATTTAATATCAGCACCCATGCGCTGTAATTCTTGGACGTGCATAAAACGATTTTCAAAAATCGTTTCGGTGACTATGCCTACACCATCAGCAATACAGTTAAGTGCGATGAACTGGGCTTGCATATCAGTAGGAAATGCAGGGTAGGGTGCAGTACGCAGAGAAACTGCTTTAGGTTTTTTGCCATGCATATCCAGAGCGATCCAATCTTCACCGGTAGTAATTTCAGCGCCTGCTTCGACCAGTTTTTCTAAAACCGCATCCAGAATATCAGGGCGAGTGTTTTTAAGCTTAACTTTGCCGCCAGTAATAGCCGCCGCTATTAAATAAGTGCCTGTTTCGATACGATCGGGCAGAATGTCATAATGCAAATCTTCAACACCTAAGCGCTCTACACCTTCAATAATTAAAACATCGGTACCTATGCCGGTGATTTTAGCGCCCATAGCATTTAGAAATAAGGCTAAGTCAGTCACTTCAGGTTCTTTAGCTGCATTTTCAATAATGGTCTTGCCTTCAGCCAAGGTCGCTGCCATTAATAAATTTTCAGTGCCAGTCACAGTGATTTGTTCAAGAACTAAACGACAGCCTTTTAAACGTTTTGCCTTAGCATGGATAAAACCACCCTCGACTTTGATATCGGCACCCATTTTAATAAGGCCATTGATGTGTATATCAACAGGGCGGGTACCGATAGCACAGCCACCGGGCAAAGACACATGAGCCTCACCAAAGCGGGCCAATAAGGGCCCGAGTACTAAAATAGACGCGCGCATGGTTCTCACTAACTCGTAAGGCGCTACATAACTATTGATAGTGCTGCTGTCAACTTCGATATTCATTTTTTCGTCGACTACTAAGCGCACGCCCATGCGCCCTAAGAGCTCCATGGTGGTAGTAATGTCATGGAGATGGGGAATATTACCAACGCTGACTGGCTTATCTGAAAGCAAGGTAGCTGCTAATATCGGTAAGGCAGCATTTTTAGCGCCAGAAATGCGTATTTCACCAGAAAGACGTGAGCCGCCAGTAATGATTAATTTATCCATGAGATGCTGTTAGAGTGTCTTTGTAATAGAAAGGGGATCAAGGATTTAGCCCTTATCATTTTGCATAGCAAAATGGCCAGTCTTATCAAAACCGCTAAGTTTTGCAAGATTAAGCAATTGATCAGGAATGTTTTTGAAAATGATTTGGGTTCTATGCTGCCTAGAATGTTTTATCCATTCAATCATGAGTGCTAAACCCGCACTATCAGTATTAATCACCCGACTCAAATCAATGGTGATATGTTTTGCCGACGTAATAAAGCCAACTGATTTAATGGTTTGCTGATCTATGGTAGCAAAAGTTAAATCACCATCGATCATAAAATGCCCAGCTTCTTGAGCAATAATATTCAGTTGGGTCACTTTTTCTCTTCCGCAGACTTGAATAGGAATTGGCCTAAGGCTTTTTCCAGAATAATGGCAGATTGAGTGATTTCAATTTTGCCATTATTCTTAAGTGGGGTTTCTGAGCCGCCGGCATCCAAATTAACATATTGCTCACCGAGTAAGCCTGCTGTAAAGATACTAGCAGTGGTGTCGTCTGGTAGCGTGTTATATTTAGAATTGATACTCATCTTAACGATAGACTCATAGCTTTTTGGATCAAAACTGATGTCGGTAACGCGGCCAATTTTAACGCCCGCCGCAGAAACAGGCGATTTGATTTTTAAGCCACCAGAGTTTTCAAAGCGGGCAGTGATGGTATAACTATCTTCACTCGCAAATGAACTCAAATTACTGACTTGCATGGCAAGAAAAAACAATCCGATGATACCGGAGGCGACAAAAAGGCCAACGAAAGTGTCCTGGGTGCTAGTGTGTTGCATTAATGTTCTCCAAACATGAGTGCGGTCAAGATAAAATCCAGACCTAAAATACTAAAAGCTGAATTAACCACGGTACGGGTAGTCGCTCGACTCACACCTTCCGAAGTAGGAATCGCATCATAACCTTCAAATAACGCAATCCAAGAACTAACAAAGCCAAAAACTAGGCTTTTAATGACACCATTTATAATGTCATCTTTAAAATCGATGCCAGCCTGCATTTGTGACCAAAAAGCACCTTCATCAACGCTTAACAAGCCACAACCGACTAACTGACCGCCGATGATACCTACGGCACTAAATAAAGCTGCCAGCAATGGCATAGAAATTAAGCCGGCGACAAAGCGTGGGGTAATGATGCGCCGTATGGGATCAACAGCCATCATTTCCATGCCAGATAACTGTTCTGTCGCTTTCATTAAACCAATTTCTGCCGTTAATGCAGAACCTGCTCGACCAGCAAATAGCAGTCCTGAAACCACCGGGCCTAATTCTCTGACTAAGGATGCTGCGACCATCACACCTAAGGATTCTTCAGCACCAAAGTCAGAAAGCGTGTAATAACCTTGCAGACTTAAAACCATGCCGACAAAGAGTCCAGAAATAGTAATAATCAAAAAGGATAAAACACCTACAGAATAGAGTTGTTTAAGTAATAAGCGTGGTCGCGCAAATAAGCTTAAGACGCCCGCTAAAATCTCCAGTAAAAAATAACTGGCTCGTCCTAGTTTGGCAAAGCTAATGCGGGTGCTCTGACCTAAATATTGTAAAAAATCTGTCATGTTGTAGTTTATATAAGCTAAGGTAATTTCTATTTATAACAGAGATCGTTAATAACGTTTTCCTGATGATAACAAGTCATCGACATAATCTTTAGCAGGATAATGAAAATGCACAGGGCCATCTGCAGCGCCTGTCATAAACTGTTGTACCCACTCCGAATCTGATTGTTGGATTTCTTGAGGCGTTCCTTGTCCGACAATTTTCCCACCTGATAGCACATAAATGTAGTCAGCAATTGCCGAGGTATCATGTACATCATGAGAAACGATAATACTAGTTAAGCCCAAAGTGCTATTGAGTGACTTAATCAAATGCACTAAGATGCCCATGGAAATTGGGTCTTGGCCGGTAAAAGGCTCATCATACAAAATAATCATCGGATCCAGAGCAATGGCTCTGGCTAAGGCAATACGTCTTGCCATGCCGCCCGACAGTTCATTGGGCATGAGATTACGCGCACCTCTTAAGCCGACCGCCTGTAATTTCATTAGCACCAAGGTGCGGATCATCGATTCAGGTAGGTGGGTATGTTCACGTAACGGAAAAGCCACGTTATCATAAACATTCATGTCTGTTAACAGCGCACCGCTTTGAAAAAGCATGCCTAAGCGTTTACGTAAATTGTATAACTCAGCACGACGTAATTGATGGACATTTTCGCCATCAACACTGATTGTGCCTTGGTCTGGGAATAATTGACCCCCTATTAGTTTAAGTAAGGTGGTTTTACCCGTTCCGCTAGGCCCCATAATGGCAGTAATTTTACCACGCTCGAAATCGAGAGAAATATTGTCGAATATTTTCGTAGAGCCGCGAGAAAATGACAAGTTACGTACGGACACTAAACTGTTTGGGGGAGTAACGCGGTTATCCATACGTGCTTAGGTTGTTATTTGGCTAAAAAGACAGGTATTTTCAACGAGGATGGCCTGTTTAGTCAATCAATAGTCGATGTATTAGTATTTATACTTGTTGTTGCAAGTGCTCAATGATAGAGTGACCTGTCGAATTTTTATAAAGATCAGCGACTAAAAAGTTAGCCCATTTATCTTAAAACAGTTTCCCTTTCATCACTTAGTATTGTTCTTTTCATGGCAACTTTGTACCTAAAGCACTCCCTTATTAAACAGCCTACTCAGATAGCACTGAACGAGGCGTTAAGACTTACCAGCCTTAAGTTAAAATTCATAGCCTTAGTACTAGCGCTATGATATTCGCGCCTAAAACTATGCTTGGACGTTTAGTCCTCGTTATCATCATAACTCCAATGATCTGTATGTTTAGTTTGGGTTTTATAGTAGCTAATGAGCAAACAAAAACCTCTACTGAAGCCGCTTATAAAGAAGCGTCATTAATCACCGCCGGTTTAGTCAGTGGGGTATTGTCTGCGATGATTGAGTCTAATTATGCAGGAATAGATCAAATTGTTACTCAGGTTGCAAAGACCTCAACAAATATAGATCGAATCGTTGTCGTTAATGCGCGTGGCATAGCTATAGTTGATGCGCAAAAAAATCTAGCGACTAATGAATTGCAACTGGTTCATGGCTTTACCATAGCCGTGCCTGAACAGCCTCTTGCCAAGGTAAGTCTAGTCCATAATCATATTATCAACTGGATGCCCTTGATGGCAGGCAGTCAAGTTGGCTGGGTTATGACCGAACTGTCTCTAGAGCAGATTCATCAAGCTATACGAAACTTGATTGTTCAAACGGTTATCAGTGTGCTGATATCTATCGCAATATCAAGCTTCATCGTGTTGTTTGCCCTAAATGGACCTAGGCGGCGCATCTCAACTTTTATTAAATTTATTGCTAATCTGCCTAAAGCACAAGGCGATCAATTGCCTAATAATAAGTATGATACCGAAGATTTAAAACGTATGGTGCAGCTTGTTAATGAAGCATCGGCTAGCCTTTATCAAAATACCCAGCAACTTAAAATACTTCAAGCCTTAATTGAAACCAGTGCTGATCCATTTTTTGTAGTGGATGTCGAAGATGATTTTAGATTTTCCTTTGTTAACGATGCCGCCAGTAAGCATTATGGTTATGCTAAAAACACCTTGTTAACCACGCGTATTCAAGACCACTATGTTGATGGTTATGCGCATAATATAAACGAGCTATATCAGATTAATAAGCAACAACAGCATGTTACCTATAGCATGAGTCACCGTAATGCTAAGGGTGAGATTATCCCCGTCAAAGTCATGGCCAATTATCTTAGCTTTGCTGGTCGAGAATTAATAGGCGGTTATTTTCGAGATATACGAGAAGATTTAGCCGCCGAACAACAATTACTAACGGCTTTAGAAAAAGCGCAGCAAGCCGCTATATCTAAAGGAGCGTTTTTAACCAATATGAGTCATGAGATACGCACACCTATGAATGGCATACTCGGGCTGACCGAGTTAGCACTCTATCAAGATTTAAACCCTACGCTTAGCGATTATTTACAAAAGATTTATAACTCTGGCAAAAGTTTATTGCGCATACTTAACGATATACTCGATTTCTCTAAACTCGAGGCGGCAGGCATGCATATCGAGAATCGGGTATTTAGCTTGAATGAGATCATCAGCAATTTAAAGAATTTATTTGTCATTAGTGCAGAAGCCAAGCAGCTAAGCTTAATTTTCGATGTAGATGCCGCAGTGCCGCTATATTTAGTGGGTGATGCCTTACGCTTGACACAAATTCTTGCCAACCTGATTAGCAATGCTATTAAATTTACCCCTTTAGGCACAATAACCCTCAAGCTTGAACTAAAAGCCTTAAAGCATAAGCAAGCATTATTAGCGTTTTCGGTTAAAGATACCGGTATAGGCATAGACGCTGAAGATTTAAACAAGCTATTTATGCCCTTTAGTCAAGTGGATAGTTCTATGACTAGACGTTTTGGGGGGACCGGTTTAGGTTTGGCCATTAGCCAAAGTTTATTACAGCTGATGGCTTCAGAGCTTAAAGTCATTAGTCAGCCTGGCTTAGGTACTCAGTTTAGCTTTGAGGTGTTGCTGGATGTCTCACCTGTTAATAGTGGACATGAACCAAGCTTACTAGAGGGGGCTATCCCTATCTTTAAGCCAGTTGAGCCTAGTGTTAACGAGCCTACTATTGCCGGTATCAGTCTTTTAGTGGTCGAAGATAATACTATTAACCAGAAAGTCATTACCGAACTCCTCAAATTATCTGGCATCAAGGTCGTCATTGCCGAGAATGGACAAGTAGCCTTAGATAAACTTAAGCAACAAGACTTTGCTGCGGTGTTAATGGACATACAAATGCCGATTATGGATGGACTAGAGGCTACCCGCCAAATTCGCTTACAACCGGCTTTTGCACACCTGCCTATTATTGCCTTAACTGCAGGTGTGACCCTAGAAGAGCAAGAAACCTATAAGGCAGTGGGTATGAATGACTTTTTACCTAAGCCTTTAGATTTTAAACGTTTAACCGAGACGATTAAACGCAACCTTACTATTAATCACACTGTTGAGATATTAGTGCCTGAGACCTTATTATCAGAAAATGATAAGCAATGGGCGGCGCTTGAGCAGGCACTGCCAGGTTTTGATTTAGAAAATATTAAAATCATAGTCAGTGGCGAGCCAGAACTCCTAAAGAGTTTTTTACAAGAATTTTATAGTGAATCTAAGGATGATACCTCAGTAATCGCGAAGATGCTCAAACTAGGTGATACTCAGGGCGCACAAAGGCTAGTGCATACATTGAAAGGCTTGTCTGGTAGTTTAGGCGCTATGCAATTATATGATGCCAGTGAAACGTTTAATAATCAGCTTAAGCAACAACACCTTGAAGCGGCGCATTTAGAACATTGGCAAGCCATATTTGAGCAAACCATGGCTAGCATCAAGGCGCTCACTACTTAAGGGCCTCGTTGGCTTAACGATAAGGCCGTTAACCCAAGCTACGGCACTTGGGGTGTAGGTAAATCAATTGGAGTGCAATAGCTTTAGAGACTGTGAAAGTATTATGGTTTTAGCTACCCTTTTGTAAAAGCATAGGTATTTACACAAGTTTCTTATCGGCGTGGAAACGATAAAAAAACACCGTAGGGGCGTATTGCATACGCCCATTTATTTAAAATCCAATGTTATAGGGCTTATTTTATAAGGGCGTATGCAATACGCCCCTACGATCTTCACCACAATGTTATCGTTCTTGCATGGGAATGCTAATTTTTTTATTTGTGAAGATACCTATGTTGCTAAAGAGGGGGAAATAAAATGAATACTTTCACAGTCTCTTTAGCTATTGCATTTTAAAACAGCTAAAGCAGTTTTACTCCAGGCTAAGGCAGCCAACAATACCAGAGCACAGTGTTGGCTTAACGATAAGGCCGTTAGCCCACGCTACGGCACTTGGGGTGCAATAGCTTTAGAGACTGTGAAAGTATTATGGTTTTAGCTACCCTTTTGTAAAAGCATAGGTATCTACACAAGTTTCTTATCGGCGTGGAAACGATAAAAAAACACCGTAGGGGCGTATTGCATAAGCCCATTTATTTAAAAT
>CAMDNJ010000012.1 GCA_945902915.1 Crenothrix polyspora
GACCCTCATCCGGCCTACTGCGCACAGTTAATATGTTGAAGGTTGAGCTTTTGCTCAGCGTTTTAAAACAGCTGAAGCTGTTTTACTCCAAACACTTCGAATACTTGTGTATAACGATCACTAAGAGTCAGTGATCGTTTTATGCCGTCGCTACTAACTTTTCTAAATACCACTGTATCGTCTTAACAATACCGGTCTCAAAACTTTCATCGGCCTTCCAACCTAACTGCGTTTCAATTTTAGTGGCATCAATGGCGTAACGTAAATCATGCCCGGCACGATCTTCAACGAAACGTATCTGATCTTTGTAGCTGCCTGCGACTTTAGGTTGTAAATCATCGAGAATTTCACAGACTTTATCAGCAATATAATTATTGTTGCGCTCATTACAGCCACCAATATTATAAACTTCACCCACTGATCCCGTTTCGTAAACCAGCGCGATACCCTTGCAATGATCCAAGACATAAAGCCAATCACGTATATTGCTCCCATCGCCATAAATAGGAATATCTTCGCCCTTAATCGCTTTACGTATGATAGTTGGAATCAGCTTTTCGTTATGTTGTTTAGGACCATAATTATTCGAGCAATTGGTAATCAAAGTATTCATGCCATAGGTATGAAAATAACTACGAACAATCATATCACTGCCGGCTTTACTCGCAGAATAAGGTGAATTAGGCGCATAAGGTGTTTCTTCGGTAAATAAACCGGTTTCTCCCAATGTGCCATAGACTTCATCTGTCGAAATATGATGAAAGCGACACTCTTCATAGCCTGACTTAAAGACAAAAGGCTTATCCATCCAGTACTTATAAGCCACATCAATCAAGGTAAAAGTACCATTCACATTGGTCTGTATAAACACACCCGGATTTTTAATCGAGTTATCAACATGACTTTCTGCCGCAAAATGAATAACGCCACGAATATCATGCTCAGCAAACAACTGCTCTAGCAAATCGCGATCACAAATATCACCTTCAATGAAAGTATAGCGATCAGCGCCCTCTACTTCTTTAAGATTAGTTAAATTACCCGCATAAGTGAGTAAATCAAGATTTATAATTTTCGTTTCAGGATATTCTTCCAAGAAATAAGGCACAAAATTACTGCCAATAAAACCCGCGCATCCAGTCACTAAGACTGCTTTCATAAAGAATCTCCTTTTGAGTATTTTATGTCTTCTAGACATTGAGGCAAACTATCCCTCCAATAAGGAATAGTCAGCTCAAAGGTATTTTTAATTTTAGCTTTATTCAACAAGCTGTAATGAGGTCGTTTTGCAGGCGTAGGATAATCTTTAGTTTCTATAGGTTGTACTTTACATTTTATATGCGCCGCCCTAAAGATCGCTATTGCAAAGTCATACCAACTACAAACACCTTCATTACTATAATGGTAAATTTCTGTGCCCTGTTGACTCTGCAATTGAGGGCTATCAATAATCATAAGTAGTACCAACGCTAAATCTTTAGCCGAGGTTGGCGTACCGACTTGATCATAAATAACACTCAACTCCTTTCGTTCTTTACCTAAACGCACCATCGTCTTAACGAAGTTATTACCATAACAAGAATAGACCCATGAGGTGCGCATAATGATTGAGCGATCTGGGTTAATAGCCAGCATAGCCAACTCACCCTCTAATTTAGACTGACCATAAACGCCTTGTGGACAGGTCGTATCGGTTTCTTGATAAGGCTTGCAACTATCACCAGCAAAGACATAATCGGTAGAAATATGTAGCATTGAAATACCTTGCTGCTTGGCAATTTCCGCTAAGGTTTGTACCGCCGTGGCATTAATAGCAAACGCCAAATCCGCTTCGATTTCAGCTTTGTCGACAGCCGTATAAGCCGCGCAATTGATAATGACATCAAAGGTTTTATTTGCAAACCAAGCGTTGATAGCAGCGGTATCACTCAAATCTAACTCGTGCCTAGTTATAAATGTGAATTCATTATTAGGAAAATAGCTACTTAATTCTCGCAACTCACTACCCAATTGCCCATTGGCACCTGTAACCAAGATTTGCTTAGCCATAAAGAACTTGTCCATACGCAAATAACTCGGCGTCATCCAGTTTTGGTTGCTGAGTATCTTTAACAGAAAGCTGTAAACGTTCTGGTGCTACCTGCCAATCGATAGCCAAAACCTGATCATTAAAGGCTAAACCTCTATCATGCTCAGGCGAATAATACTGATCGACTTTATAAGCAAACACCGTGTCATCTTCTAGCACTACAAAACCATGAGCAAAACCCCGTGGCACCAACATCTGACGTTTGTTTTGCTCAGACAACTCAACACTAACATGCCGCCCGAAGGTAGGACTGCCGACTCTAATATCTACCGCAACATCCAGCACCTTACCTTTAATAACGCGCACTAACTTGGTTTGAGCGGCCGGTGCTAATTGATAATGCAAGCCTCTCAATACACCATAACTAGATTTGGACTCATTATCTTGAATGAAATTAATTTTAAAACCTAGAAACTCATCCAACTTATCTTGACGAAAGGTTTCTACAAAATAACCGCGCTCATCACCAAACAACTTAGGTTCAATAATAATAACTTCAGGTATCGCTGTTGATATGAATTGCATTAGACTTCCGCTCCTTCCTTAGCTCTACGCATTAAATACTGGCCGTATTGGTTTTTCAACAAGGGCTTTGCTAAGGCTATCAATTGAGTATTAGAAATATAACCCATCTCGTAAGCAATTTCTTCAATACAGGCAACCTTCAAACCCTGTCTATTTTCTATGGTCTGAATAAAGTTAGAAGCCTCTAACAAAGACTCATGCGTACCGGTATCTAACCAAGCAAAGCCTCTGCCCATCAGTTCGACTTTTAAATCACCTAGTTCTAAATAACTTTGATTAACCGTAGTAATTTCTAGCTCGCCACGATGTGACGGTTTGATGCTTTTGGCTATCTCAATCACGTTATTAGGATAAAAATATAAGCCGACTACCGCATAATTACTTTTAGGCGTAGCTGGTTTTTCTTCTATGCTCAATACATTACCCAGACTATCAAATTCTGCCACACCATACTGATCAGGATCTTTAACATGATAGCCAAACACCGTGGCTTTTTTATGCTCAGTCACATTAATAACCGATTGAGCCAACATTTCAACCAAACCATGACCATAAAAGATATTATCACCTAGCACCATGCAGACATCATCAGTGCCAATAAACTCTTCGCCTAATATGAAAGCCTGAGCTAGACCATCAGGCGAGGGTTGCTCTTTATAACTAAATGACAAGCCTATATCAGAACCATCACCCAATAACTCTTCAAAGCGAGGTAGGTCTTTAGGTGTAGAAATTATTAATATCTCGGTAATACCTGCCAGCATTAATACTGATAGCGGATAATAGATCATGGGTTTGTCATATATTGGTGTTAACTGCTTACTTACACCTTTAGTAATCGGATACAGTCTAGTCCCACTACCACCTGCTAAAATAATACCTTTCATACACTGCTCCGTTAAAATACTGATCATTGTGGTTAATTTAACACATAATCTACTGGCTATCACTAACGGCAGCGTTTATTATTATGCTTAGTTTCTTCAAGGTCATGGTGACCTAACTCTAAAACCTGCTCCTTAACTATGCATAGCCAAGCCTTTATCTTTGAACAAATACATATAGAAGTCGCGCGTAACGCCTCCGATGATTTTAATTTATTTCACGATAAGCACAAATGGTTACAGATTACGCATAACCCCTTTAAAGGCCCGATTGTTCTCGGTTATCAACTCAATACTTTGCTTGAATATCAAATGCGCTTATACCGAGAAGTGCATCATGAAGATAAAGTAATAGCTGAAAACAACTTACGTTTTAGTAATTACCAGATCACTTTTGTCAATGCTGTCCGCCCTAGAATGCCGGTCTACCTTGAGATAAAAAAAACCCTCATCAACACCATTCCCAATCTAACCATCGGCAATCGTATTGCCTTAAAATCGGAAGGCAAAGTCGTATTACTAGGTTTTAAAAAAGAAACCCAACAGCCTTTATTTTTAGCCGATACGCCGCTGCATGATTTACCCGATCTTAACGAGATAACTGACCGCAGTATGGTTCCTGGTACAGACTACTTTTTAAAACGTAAATACATGAACAATGGTTCGGTTAAAAACTTTTTATCTGGATCGTTAGCAGAACAATCTGATTATTTTGATGAACTGACTCATACCGCTCATTATCCTGAAATATTCGCTTGCAGCTTAACTTCTGGAGCTTTATTGGAGAAGGCACAAATAGAAAACCATGACTTTAAGCTCAACCCCATGGTCTATACCTCACATGAAATATCAGTAGACCGACATCATTTAAGTAGCCTTAAAAATAATGATTGTCTACATATATTAGTTAAACAACTACCAGAGTCCTCAGAAAACACTTTAAACCAAACAAATATTAAACTCAGAACCTATCAATGTTATGGCTTGTTACAAAATAACGCCGTACTGTTCAGAATATCCATGAATCTTGTGCCTTTAGAAGAAATCCTTAAAAACATACGACAAGAGACTCAATAATCGCGCTACCAACTTTAGGCGTGGGAGCGAAAAAAACATCGTAGGGGCGTATGCAATACGCCACTACTATCATCACCACAATATTATCGTTGTTGCGTGGGAATATAGAATATATTAGGCGCTTATTTTATCCAACTCGAACGCCGCATGTAAAGCTCTAACGGCTAACTCTAGGTATTTTTCATCGACGACGACCGAAATCTTTATTTCTGAAGTAGCAATCATGCGGATATTAATACCTTCTTCTGCCAAGGTTTTAAACATCGTGCTTGCAATACCAGCATGAGAGCGCATTCCAACGCCGACTATAGACACTTTTACGATGGTATTATCGCCTGTTACTTTTCTGGCACCCAAATCTGCACAAGTTTGTTCCAGTATAGCCAGTGCGCGCTGATAATCTTTACGGTCTACCGTAAAAGTAAAGTCAGTGGTGGCATCATCAGCAATATTTTGGACTATCATATCTACTTCAATATTAGCCTCAGCAATAGGACCTAATATTTTATAAGCAATACCAGGCAGATCAGGTACACCAGTAATGGTTAACTTTGCCTCATCGCGATTAAAGGCAATACCTGATATTAAAGCGCTTTCCATTTGTGTATCCTCGTAAGTAATAAGTGTGCCATTGCCTTCTTTAAAAGATGATAAGACGCGTAAAGCCACGTTATATTTGCCAGCAAACTCTACCGATCTAATTTGTAGAACTTTAGAACCTAAACTGGCCATTTCCAGCATTTCTTCAAAGGTAATATGATCTAAACGCCGGGCTTTAGGCTCAACTCTAGGATCCGTCGTATAAACACCGTCAACATCGGTATAAATATGACACTCATCGGCTTTTAAGGCGGCAGCAATAGCTACCGCCGTGGTATCAGAACCACCACGACCTAAGGTGGTGATATTACCTAATTCATCGACACCTTGAAAACCTGCGACGACCACCACTTTTCCAGCATCCAGATCCTTGCGGAGCTTGGCATCATCAATTTTACGGATACGCGCTTTAGTAAAACTGCTGTCGGTTAAGATCTTAACCTGTGCCCCCGTATATGAAATGGCTTCACAACCTAAGTCATGTAAGGCCATGGCCAACAGCGCCACCGTGACTTGTTCACCGGTGGAAATCAATACATCCATTTCCCGTTCAGTAGGCTGAGATTGCATTTGTTTGGCCAAAGCAATTAAGCGATTAGTTTCTCCGCTCATAGCCGATAAAACCACGACCAGTTGATTACCCGAGTCCTGGGCTTTTTTGACTTTATCAGCGACTGCTTTAATGCGTTCAGCAGAACCTACTGAAGTACCACCAAATTTATAAACTAAAAGGGCCATCTTAAACCTGTGTTTTGTTAATTCTTAAGCTAGAAGTCAAAATTTAGCTGCTAGCAGGCTATGGTAAAAGGTTTTTGTGTTTATTTAAACTAATATCAAAAGAAATTGCTTTGATTTGTGGGTTACTAACTTAAGGTGGGGCAGATCTAGCTTAATCTTTCTTTTTTGTTATAGCTCTTTTAAGGGCAGGCAAAGGGCGAAAGGTTAAGATTAGCCCTTAGCCCTTAGCCCTTAGCCCTTAGCCTTTCGTCTTTCGTCTTTCGCCCTTAGCTTGCTCTTAAACCATAGCCACACCTAAGCCACCCAAACCACAATAACCATTAGGGTTTTTGGCAAGATATTGTTGATGATAGCTTTCAGCATAATAAAACACCGGAGCCTTCATGATCTCAGTGGTAATCAAGCCAAAACCTGCTGCAGTCAAGGCTTGCTGATAATCTACTTTTGAGGCTTGGGCCTCTATAAACTGTTGATCTGTAGATGTGTAAATACCTGAACGATATTGTGTACCCCTATCATTACCCTGCCCCATACCCTGAGTAGGATTATGAACTGTCCAAAACAAGTTCAATAGCTCGCGATAAGTACACACGTCAGTATCAAACACAACCAGCACCACTTCATTATGTCCAGTCATGCCAGTACATACTTCATCATAAGTCGGATTAGGTGTGCTGCCGCCGCAGTAACCGACGGCAGTACTGACTACCCCAGAGTGCTGCCAAAACTTACGCTCTGCGCCCCAAAAACAACCTAGGCCAAAGACTGCTTGTTGTAAATGCTCAGCAAACGGCGGCGCTATAGGTTGGCCTGTAACAAAATGTTGATTATGAACAGGCATAGGTGTTTGCCGACCGGGTAAAGCTTGATCTGCAGTAGGTAAAGTGAGCTTTTTTGATGACAAAATCATGACTTATGGTATTTTGTTGATAACAAGAGAGAATCCTAAGCCTTAGCTTACTGGAATTTTTATCATACACAAAGCATAGGTTTTAATAGGAATAACATGACAGAACAAGATGTATTACGCCGATTTATTTTTGAAGACCTTGGTGTTCGAGGTACGTGGGTTAATTTAACGCAAAGCTGGCAAGCTGCAAAACTACATCAACAAGGTCCTGAGCTTGCACAACTGCAATTAGGCCAAGCCTTGGCGGCTGTGGTGATGCTATCGTCTACCATTAAGTTTAAAGGCTCTATGATCTTGCAAGCCCAAGGTGATGGTGATCTTAAAGCGTTGGTCGCTCAATCTACCGATGATCAAAAAATACGCGGCTTATTGCGGTGCGAAGCACACGTCCCAACCGGTACTTTAGAAGAGCAGTTTGGGCAAGGTCGCTTGGTATTAACCATAGAACCAGATGAGGGCAATCCTTATCAAGGTGTCGTGCCTTTACAAGGTAAGAATTTGGCTGCAGCAGTACAAACTTATTTTGAACAATCAGAACAACTGAACACTCGACTCTGGTTATTTGCCAATGAATCTTCTGCGACTGGACTATTAATACAAGAACTGCCAGCACAAAACGGTGAGTTTGAAGACTGGCAACGCATCGAGCTATTTGCCAACACACTCACCGAACAAGAAGCACTCAGCTTAGACTGCGAAGAACTCTTATATAAATTATTTAATGAAGAACATATACGCTTATTTGATGCCGAACCAGTAGCCTTTCAATGTGCTTGTTCTAAACACCGCATTGAAAGAACCTTACGCGCCTTGGGCAGAGAAGAATTAGAAAGCATCTTACTAGAATTTGGACAAATTGAGGTCGATTGTGAGTTTTGTAATAAACACTATATTTTTGACAGTGTTGATGTAGAAACTTTGCTCTGTCAAGATACACTATTAAAAAATTCTAAAACACAGCATTGATTGCCGTCATATTTTCCAAGATAAGATTGTTTACTCTGAAGGTCCGCGCTAATCATTTTAAACTGCCAACTTACGCGTTGATACAGGCTTCCAGTGCCTAGATTAGTAATCTGATAAACTTTGACTCACACGTATATCAATGGCGAGAGCGACCATCAAAGCCCGCCCTTTCACTACTATTCAAGGAATATCGTATTGCCTTGCTTTGATATCATCAAAGCATCAACACTAAAACATATGCGCTAGCGCATGACCTGTCATGTTAAATATAAACTTAAGTTCTGATCAATTAACGCACATCGCCCCCACTGCTTAGGTTTTTAATTCTCATCTTGCCATATAAATCTAAGCCTTTAATAGCAATACATCAAGACTATTTTTGATCAAGAAACTCTTAGTTAAATAAAAGAAACGACACGAACACTCTTGACATTAAACGATAAATCTTTATATTTAAGCTAACGCTAAAGAACTGTCGATATATTTTAAACACCTTCAATGGAGCACACCTATGTTAGCAAAACTATTTACTACCTTTGAGCGCCTGAGCGAAGCAGAATTACAAGCTAAAACCTGCGCCATAATCTCTGCTCTTACAGATAATCCTCATTTTCCAGAACCTTGGTTGCCTCAATTACAAACATTAGCGCAAATAACTGCTGCCTATAACACCTATCATGACGCTTACCATGAAGGTTTGTCAGACGAAAGTTCAAAAATAAACTTGCGTAATACCGCAAGAACAACCTTAACGGATTATCTTAAAAAATTAGCACTTTATCTTGAAATAGTCGCCGAAGATAATGCCATTATACTTGCTAGTTCTGGCTACAGCTTACGTAGTGATAGTGTGCAATGCTGTCGCAATAATCCACTTCCTGCACCCAGCAATATAAAAGTAACTCATGGCTTAAAAAAAGGCAGCCTAAATATTCGAGCTAATCCTATACAAGGTGCCGGTAGTTATGAAATACAGACTGCTCAAGTTGACCCCAATATAGAAAACAATTGGCGTCATCAACTGACTTCTTTGAGTTGTTCCCATATTGTTTTGGAAGGACTAATACCAGCACGGACTTATTGGTTAAGACTAAGGGCTATTAGTCGACTAGGGACTGGTGTTTGGACTGAACCATACATGATTATTATTGATTAACTCTATTATTGCTTTAATAGTGCAACAATTAACGAGTTGTTTATTTTATCTTTATAATTTAATGCAACGATAAAAAATATGTTTAATAATCTCAGCCGTACTTAAATATAAGACTACGATTAAAGCCAACATGGCTAATAAAGATGCTGACAAGGGTACAAAGCCAATGATCGGGGCAATGGGCGTATAAGGCAAGCTAACGGTAATAACAACAATGCTCAACGTGGCCGCTATTAAATAATTTCCAGGACGAGTTTTAAAAAAGGCACTGCTGCTACGCACTACAAAAACAATCAATGAAGCAGAAACCACCGACTCTAAGAACCAGGCGGTACGAAATTGTTCGACTGAGACATCAAGACTCAACAATAAACCAAAGGTTATATAATCATATATTGAGCTGACTAAACCAAAGGTGATCATAAACTTTCGAATAAACTTTATATCCCAGCGCCTAGGTTGTGCAACCATGATCGCATCGACATTATCAGAGGCGATGGTCATTTCAGGAAAGTCTGTCAGTAAATTAGTTAATAAGATTTGCTTCGGTAACAAAGGTAGAAAAGGTAAAAATAATGAAGCACCGGCCATACTAAACATATTGCCAAAATTGGAACTAGTGGCCATAAACACATACTTTAAGGTATTAGCAAAGGTTGTACGCCCTTCCCTAACCCCTTGCACCAAAACGCCTAAGCTTTTCTCTAGCAAGACAATTTGTGCTGTTTCTTTAGCGACATCAGCGGCACTATCCACAGATATACCCACATCGGCAGCATGCAATGCAGAAACATCATTAATGCCATCGCCCATATAACCAACTACAAAGCCGGCTTTCTTTATGGCTAAAATGATGCGCTCTTTTTGATTGGGCTCAATTTCGGCAAATAAATCGACTACTGCCACTTGATTGACTAATGCTAGTTCACTCATTTCATGAATTTCAGGGCCGGTGAGTATTTCATGTTCAGCTAAGCCTAGTTGTTTACTTACGGTAGCCGCCACTAAGCGATTATCGCCGGTAATAATTTTTAAAGTAACCCCAAGTTCCTTTAGCTGTGCGATAGTCTCGGAGCTATCGGCTTTAGGCGGATCAAAAAATACTAGAAAACCTAAAAAGCACATCTCACACTCATCGGCCTTATCAAGATCATCACGATTGACTAAACGTTTATAAGCCAAGCCTAAAGTGCGATAGCCTTGTCGACTAAATTCCTCGTAACGCCTAAGTATTTGGAGACGTGCCGAGTTTATAGATACTGTACCACCATGACTAGAATCAGCCTCAGTGCATAAGGCCAACACATTCGTTAAGGCACCCTTAGTCAACAACAGCGTTTGCCCATTATCCTCAACTAAGAGACTTAAACACTTACGATAAAAGTCATACGGAATTTCTGCCAGCTTTTCAGTACCAACTAAATCAAAAGCTTTATATTCCCTAATTGCTTTATCAATGGGATTAGTAAAACCGGGTTCATAGACTGAGTTAAGATAAGCATAACGAGCCACGGTGTTACTGGCCTCACCATAAATATCTAAAGCACCCTGCAAGCGCACTTTCCCTTCAGTTAGTGTGCCTGTTTTATCTGAACACAAGACATTCATGCTGCCAAAATTTTCTATGGCGGCCAGTTGTTTAACAATGACTTTCCTCGCTGCCATACGTTTAGCACCGTGTGCTAGATTCACGGTAATGATGGCTGGCAATAATTGCGGCGTTAAACCTACCGCCAGTGCCAATGCAAATAGAAATGAATCCACTACGGGCTTAGCCAGATAAACGTTAGCGGCAAATATCAAAATGACCAAGATTAAGGTAACTTCCATCAGTAAATAACCAAAGCGCCTAACTCCACGTTCAAACTCCGTTTCTGGTGTTTTAAGTTTGATACGTAACGATAACTTACCAAACTCTGTGGCTAGTCCAGTAGCTATTACTAACGCCGACGCCTTACCACTTTGCACATGAGTACCCATCCACAAAGCATTTGTACGCTGACTTAAAGGTGTACCTTCAGGTATAACTCCGACTAGCTTTTCTACTGGATAACTTTCACCGGTTAATATAGCTTCATCGACAAACAAATTATCTGACGTTACTATCAGGCAATCACCCGGAATAACATCGCCGGCCTTTAGTATGACCATATCGCCAGGTACTAGGCGGTCACTGGCTAGCTCTTTACAAACACCATCACGCAGCACCTGTACGGTAATTTGCACCATGGCTAGTAACTCTTTAACGGCACTGGCCGCACCTTTTTCTTGCCAAAAGCCCAGACAACCACTGATTAAAACAATACTTAATATTATCGCCGCATCCAAATGGTCATTTAAAAAGAAAGATAAACCTGTAGCAAACAACAAAATAAGAATAATAGAGTTCTTAAACTGAGCAAAAAACAAACTAACATTGCCGGCAGCATTTTTGTTATTGAGTCGATTTGGCCCATAGTCCTTAAATCGTAATTCGGCTTGCTCTTGGTTAAGTCCTTGAGAAGAACTGCTTAGCCGTTCAAAATACTGAGTAACAGAATAACTCCAAAAAACCATACCATGATCCAGCTTCTTAACTTTTGCTTTATTGCCCATGCTCACTCCAAGTTGGGTTGATAGCCATAACTTAGTTACTTAAATCTCTAAGCTAGCGCCATGATTCTTCAACCAAGCACTGTGATTTCGGTACTCGGGGCAATAGCGAGCTACCGCCGCCCAAAAAGCCGGGGAATGGTTGTGATGCAAGAGATGACAGAGTTCATGTACAACCACATAATCGACCACGCTATCAGGTGCTAGCATCAATTTCCAATTAAACTGTAGTGCGCCAGATAAACTACAACTACCCCACCGCGCTTTATAGGTTTTAATAGTGATGCGAGTCGGTTGAACGCCGATAATCGCAGCATAGCGTTGGGTTTTTAGCTTTAAAACACCTACCGCTTGTTTTTTATACCAATTAATCAACAAGGCTTTAGTAATAGCTGCATTGTCTATACTTAAATCGCGCACCGAAACGATTAACTGATCCTGCTCTAATTTAATCTTCGGAGTTAATCCTGTGATAATCGTTAACACATACTCACAACCTAAATAAGCATAATATTCACCTGCGCTAAAAGTCTTAGCAGGCAAGGCCAATTGACTCTGCTGATGCCTCAGTTTTTCGGTAATCCAGCGTGTTTTGTTAATGACTAAGGCTTCAATGGCGACTCGACTTAAATCAATAGGCACTATGATATAGACCAGTCCTTTTTGTATTTTTATGGCTGAGGTTTTTCTTTTGGAGGAGCGTATGATTTCCGCTGTAAAGCCCTCCCCTTGTATGACCTTCATAGGCTCCCTTAGGAATGTTTTATTAATGATCGCCGTAGTAAACGCTTTGAATAGAGGCATATAGAAAATAACTATCGTTAAATAACTGAGCTGTGTCAATATTATGCTTTTATCACTGTTAATAAACTAGACTTTACCATAACCATGAACCTTAGAGCTTTTAACACTAAGCGCCCAGTAATAGGCACCGCTGTTTATATCGATGAAAGTGCTGTAATCATCGGTGACGTCATTTTAGGCGATGACGTCTCTATCTGGCCTACCGCTGTGCTCAGAGCTGATGTAGAACGCATCACTATTGGCGATGGCACTAATATTCAAGATGGTACAGTGCTGCATGTATCCCATGCTGGCAAGTATTCAGCTAATGGACATCCATTAAATATCGGAAAAAACGTGACTATCGGTCATCGAGCTGTCTTACATGCTTGTACGATAGGCGATTATTGCCTAGTCGGCATAGGTGCCATCGTTATGGATGATGCCGTGCTTGATTCTTATGTCATGCTAGGTGCCGGTGCGTTAGTGCCACCGGGAAAACACTTGGCTGGCGGCTTCTTGTATGTCGGCTCACCTGCCAAAGTCATAAGGCCATTAACAGAGCATGAAATAAGCTACTTAGAATATTCTGCACAACATTATGTGTCATTGAAAAATGAATATTTAAATGCAGGCTCATAACAAAGGTCCGAATATTCCTTACAGATTAAACCGCCGGATGGTCGTAGGACTTACGGACTTATAGGATGTGCCGACGAAAGGAGGCGCATCATTGACAACCGATGCGCTTCACTTTGTTCAGCAAATCCTATGGTCCTGCTAACGCCTGCCCCTACATTCTCACAATTTATAGCCTTCTCTAGTGCCGCTCAGCATTAAGCAAGTCAATAATCGGTGCGGTTTTAGGTCTTATACCACGCCAAATAGTGAAGGCTTCGGCGGCTTGTTCAACCAACATACCTAAGCCATCTAAACTTTTTAAGGCTTTGTGCTCTAAACCCCAACGCACAAAAATAGTGGCTTTGTTGCTGTAAGCTAAATCATAACAACTACCTTGATTAGCCAACAATCCTTCTGGCAGTGGCGGCAGTTCATCGGTCAAACTACTAGACGTGGCATTAATAATTAAATCAAAGGACTGGCCGTTTAAATCAGAATAACTACAAGCACTCACCCTACCCTTGCCCGTAAATTCTGTCGCTAACTGTTGCGCTTTAGCCAGTGTGCGATTGGCAATGACTATCTGTTCTGGCGCTTCTGCCAACAGCGGACTGATAATGCCACGACTGGCACCGCCTGCTCCTAAGATCAAGATGCGCCTACCTGCTAAGGCAATACCATGATTATGTTTTAAATCGGTGACTAGACCTATACCGTCGGTGTTATCAGCCAAAATAGAACCATCTTGCTGTAAGGCTAAAGTATTGACGGCTTTGGCAAGCTGAGCGCGTTCAGTTTTATGCTCTGAATAAGCCCAAGCCAATTCTTTTAAGGGTACTGTGCAATTTAAACCTTTACCACCATTGGCAAAAAATGATGTTACAACCTCAGTAAATTGCTCGGCAGGCACTTCTATTGCGCTGTATTGCAAACACTCGCCAGTTTGTTCGGCAAATAATTGATGTATGCGCGGTGATTTACTATGAGCAATGGGCTGGCCTAAGACGGCATAACGATCTAGTTGACTCATGCTTGTAACCATTGCGCTACAGATTTAGCGTAATAAGTCAGAATGGCATCGCTGCCCGCGCGTTTAAAGGCTAACAAAGATTCTAATACCACTTGTTTTTCATCCAACCAACCATTTTGTGAGGCAGCTTTGATCATGGCATATTCACCACTGACCTGATAAGCAAAGGTGGGCACGCCATACTGTTCTTTAACACGGCGAATAATATCCAAATAAGGCATGCCAGGCTTGACCATAATCATATCCGCGCCTTCTTGTATATCTAACAGAATTTCCCGCAGGGCTTCATCAGAGTTGGCAGGATCCATTTGATAGCTGTATTTATTGCTCTTACCTAACTGAGCCGCCGAACCAACTGCCTCTCTAAACGGCCCATAAAAGCTGGAGGCATATTTAGCTGAGTAAGCTAATATTAAAGTATGGATGTGTTGATGGGCTTCAAGAGCCTGTCTTATTGCGCCAATACGCCCATCCATCATATCTGAGGGAGCGATGATATCAGCACCAGCTTCGGCATGAGAGAGTGCTTGCTTCACTAACACTTCAATGGTTTCATCGTTCATCACATAACCCTCTTGATTAATCAAGCCATCTTGGCCATGACTAGTAAAGGGATCTAAAGCGACATCGGTAATGATGCCTAAATCTGGAAACTCTTTTTTTAAGGCTCTAACAGCGCATTGCGCTAAGCCTTCTGGGTTATAGGCTTCAGCGGCATGATCTGATTTTTTATCACTGGATACCACAGGAAACAAGGCGATAGCGGGAATACCTAGACGACAAACGTGTTCGGCTTCCGCCAACAAAATATCCAGAGAAACACGCTCTACACCAGGCATAGAAGCAATGGCAACTCGTTGCTTAACACCTTCGGTAACAAACACAGGATAAATTAAATCATCGACCGTTAAATTGTTTTCGCGCATTAAACGTCGAGAGAAATCGTTATAGCGCATTCTTCTCATGCGTGTACTAGGAAAATTAATGTTATTATAAGGCATCTTGATCCTATTCAAGGGTTTAGAAAAATCATAGTTTGAGGTGTAAAAACCCCATTATGATCTACATAACGGAGATTTATTGTATCAGGGAACGTCCTGACTCCTACTCGAAAATAGAGCAACTACAAACTGGTTTTAACTTAGAGGGTTTTATGAACGCTAGACGCTACACTTTATTTAGTTTTTTTGCAGTGCTGTTGGCATTAATACCCTTCACGGGCATGATGGCTGCAGAGTTATCGGCACCCCAACTTGCCATTGAAAGTGCTTCAACAAAATTACAACATAAAATGCAAGATAAAGCCTTTATCAAAGATTTTGCTAATGTTAATAAATTTGTTAATGAAGCCATTTTACCTCATACCGATTTCGATAAAATTTCTGCCCTAGTGTTAGGCAAGCTTTGGAATTCAGCAACGCCTGAGGAGCAAGTTCGCTTTAAAAAAGAATTTCAAACACTGTTAGTTAGAACCTACTCTCGTGCTTTTGTAGAATTTAAAGACTGGTCTATACGCTTTTTACCCTTAGAAATGGAAGCAGGCGCCACTAAAACAGTAGTAAAAACCGAAGTATTACAACCTGGACTGCAACCGGTTGCTGTTCATTACCGCATGATATTAGCTGATGGTGAATGGAAAGCTTATG
This sequence comes from Crenothrix polyspora, assembly GCA_945902915.1. Taxonomy (GTDB): domain Bacteria; phylum Pseudomonadota; class Gammaproteobacteria; order Methylococcales; family Methylomonadaceae; genus Methylobacter_C. The sequence continues at coordinate 15,618 of CAMDNJ010000012.1, forward strand.
ACATTATGATTGAAGGTGTCAGCCTAATTACCAATTACCGCACGACCTTTAGTACTGAAGTACAAACTAAGGGCTCTTTATCAGCAGTGATTGATAGCTTAGCTAAACGAAATCTCGAAGCTTTAGCTGCTAAAAATTCGTAGGGGCGTATTGCATACGCCCTTATAAAACACACCCTATAAAATGGGCATATGCAATACGCCCCCTACGGTTGCAGGATTTACATCTCTTGGGCTACGGCACTCCCTCAGCAGAGTACATGTAGGATGGGTAGAGCGGACAGCGAAACCCATCATGGCGCGATGGTGTGATGGGTTTCACGTTGTTCTACCCATCCTACGAGTCTAACCCGACCTACATTACTGGAGTAAAACAGCTTTAGCTGTTTTTATTGCAGTCGCAAAAGCCCAACACGCCAAGCTTTATAATGCCAACGAGCAACTACATTAAGCCAACCCCGACCTTGCCCTATTTCAAATGACGGATTATCAACCCTTATACGATACTTTATTGGCTGCAAAAGCCGATGCTTGGGTAGAACTCTTACCTGAACAACTAGCGAAAGCCTTTGATACAAACAAGCATGGTCATTTACAAGATTGGCAAAACCTTGTTGAGCATCCAGTTCCTAATAAAACAGATCACCGAACCTTGGATGCGTCTGCGATCAAAATTGGTTTAGCTGAGGAGTTATCGAGTTCAGATAGCCTAGCATTCGCACAACAACTTAAAGCCCTACACCCCTGGCGCAAAGGCCCTTATGATCTATTCGGCATTAACATCGACACCGAATGGCGCTCAGATTGGAAATGGGATCGCTTAAAAGATCATATTAGCCCACTTAAACATCGTTTGGTTTTAGATGTAGGCTGTGGCAATGGCTATCATTGCTGGCGCATGCTGGGAGCTGAGGCAAAAATGGTCATCGGCATAGATCCTTTTCTGCTCAATGTCATGCAATTTCAGCTCATTAAAAAATGTTATGGAACTGCACCTGTTTATGTCTTGCCCTTAGGCATAGAAGAGTTGCCTTATGGTTTAAAAGCTTTTGATACCGTGTTCTCGATGGGCGTGCTTTATCATCGCCGCTCACCGCTTGACCATCTCATGGAATTAAGGGATTGCTTAGTTTCAGGTGGCGAATTGGTATTAGAAACATTGATCATAGACGGTGGTTTAGGTGATACTTTATTACCTGAAGATCGTTACGCCATGATGCGCAATGTGTGGTTTTTACCCAGTTGCGACACCTTAATCAGCTGGCTAAAACGCTGTGGCTTTAAAAACATCCGCTTAATTGATGTGACGCCTACCAGCACTGAAGAACAGCGCAGTACCGAATGGATGCATTTTCACTCACTCAAAGATTTTTTAAATCCTGATGACCCACAATTAACCTGTGAGGATTTACCGGCACCTAAAAGAGCGATTATTATTGCTAATGCTCCTTAATAAATATATGTTTTCATTCTCACCCTTGTCTTTTAGACAATAGCCAATAAACTTATGTTATGAGTACCTTTGGTAGGTTTATTCATTATCAAAGATATTCAATTCATTTAATCTTCTTTTATCTTCATAGGAAAAATCATGAAAAAGATACTTATTTTATTGGCTCTCTATATCGTAAATTCTATGGCTATGGCCACTCCTGTTAATGTTAACAATGCAGATGCAAAAACCATCGCGGCTGCCTTAGCCGGTATAGGCCAAAAAAAGGCTGAAGCTATTGTTAAATATAGAACAGAAAAGGGCCCCTTCAAAACAGTGGAAGAATTGCTGCAAGTTACTGGAATCACTAAAAAGATACTAGCTAAAAATCCTAACGATATTTTACTAAGTGACACTGCGACACCCGCTCCAAGCCCTGAAACTAAGAAATAGTACAAAACAAAGTAGATCTATAAGCCACTCAGATGACTATAAATTATCTGAGTGACTCTTATATTTGCAAGAATGTGCAGCAATGATTACACTCACTGCACTATTTGAATGAACAGAACACCTAAAATAATCAACATAAACCGACGATCATAAGAGGCATAACCATGATAAAAAGAGCTTATCTTAGCTTAGCATTAATGACTGCCAGCATATCAGTCTGTACGGCAGGCTCTATTAATTTTAATGTTTGGACTCCCAGCGCCTGCGGCAATGAACCAGAAGTTCCGGCAATTAAACAAGAAAATATTGAAACTTACAATCAAAGTATAAAAACTATCAATGAATGGCAACAAGCGGCCAATGCCTATAACACTTGTGTTGTGAATGAAGCGAATACCGATAACGCCCTCATTGCAAAAACAGCAAATGAAAAACAAAATAAATTTCGGCTTGCTGTAGAGAAAATTAAAATCGACACCGATGCCGCTAAAGCCTTATTAGATAAGGGCAATAAATAAGCTATCTGACTATGATCGACAGAAATGTCGATCATTATTACAACTAACTAACTATCGATTGAAGCCGCGTCTAATCGAGACACAGCTACTTTAACTAGATCACTTAACTCCGAGCCATCTTGCTGATAATAAGCGATTAATTCCTTACGCATTCTAGGATGCCAAGACCTTATGATATGTTTTTTTACGCCAGTAGCTGCGAGTTCTTTATCGCTTTCAGCGTTAAAAAAATCACCAATGCTATTAGCCATTTTGATAAGAGTTTTAATTTTCATGATGCTCAATTAATTTTAAATATGGGTTAGACGTTGTGGATGGCTATAAACAACATGCCGATCTCCGCGCGCAAAACCAATCAAAGTAAGTCCTGCTTCATCTGCTAACCTAATAGCTAAACCAGTCGGTGCAGAGATAGCGGCTAACATAGTAATGCCTACGCTAGCTGTTTTTTGTACTAATTCATAACTGGCACGACTCGTCACTAGAACAAATCCAGAGGCCAAGTCTTTACCACTACGCAACAATAAACCAATAAGTTTATCTAGCGCATTATGGCGTCCGACATCTTCGCGTATATCGACTATGCCCTGCCCTGGAACCACCCATGCCGCCGCATGGACTGATCCCGTTAAATCATTAAGGGTTTGGCGGTGCTTCATGTCAGTTAATGCGGCAGATAATTCACTCGCTGCTAGAACAAAATCCCCAGTCACTGCACCAGGTCGTCGTATAGCCTGCTCTAAGGTACTGGCGCCACATAGACCGCAGCCAGTACGCCCAGTTAAGTTTCTACCTTTATCAGCCATACAGGATGCACGATGTTCAGGTATTTTAAGATGCACCTCAATACCACTGCGGCGATTATAAATACGCGCCGAAAGCAGTTCTTGCGGTGTTTTAATAATGCCTTCAGTGATACTAAAACCTAAGGCAAACTCTTCGAGATTAGTCGGCGTAGTCAGCATAACGACATGTGGAATGCCATTATAAACTAAGGATACCGGCACTTCTTCAGCAATATAATCTTGCTCAATAGACTGCTGGCCACCTTGCCAGCACTCCACCGAGCGTTGCTGGTAACTAGGCCAGCCTAATTCTAATGATAAGGATTGACTAACGGCAAAGCCATTAGTCATGTTGCGAGCCTTGAGCCAATAATTCCAACTGATTATCTGAAAATGCTTGATACTGTTCTTGCCACTCAGAAGTCTGACTCACTTTACTGACTTGAACAGCAGTCACTTTGTATTCTGGGCAGTTTGTCGCCCAATCTGAATTATCAGTGGTAATAACATTAGCACCCGATTCTGGAAAGTGGAATGTTGTATAAACCACACCTGGCTGAACGCGATCGGTGACTAAAGCACGCAATACTGTTTCACCGACACGACTTTTAATACCGACCCAATCACCGGTTTTTAAGCCACGATCTTCAGCATCGTGTGAATGAATTTCCAAAAGATCTTCCGAATGCCAAGCATTATTTTCAGTACGACGCGTTTGAGCACCGACATTGTATTGCGACAAGATACGACCCGTAGTCAAAATCAACGGAAACTTCTTAGTCACACGTTCCGTAGTTGCTACATATTCAGTCAACATAAATAAACCTTTACCGTTATCACGCATAAAAGCCTGTTCGTGCATGATAGGCGTGCCTGTTGAGGCTTCGTCATAGCACGGCCATTGTATACTGCCTAGTTGATCAATTTTTTCATAACTCACACCGGTAAATGAAGGTGTCAGACTAGCAATCTCAGCCATGATTTCCGATGGATGAGCATAGTTCATAGCATAACCCATGGCATTGGAAAGCATTTGAGTCACTTCCCAATCTTGATAACCCGCTAAAGGTGACATGACTTTACGCACTGGTGAAATACGGCGCTCAGCATTGGTAAAGGTACCATCTTTTTCTAAAAAGGATGAGCCAGGGAAGAACACATGCGCAAACTTAGCGGTTTCATTAAGGAAGATATCCTGAACAATCACGCATTCCATGGCACGTAAAGCCGCATGTACATGTTGAATATCAGGATCTGATTGAGCAATATCCTCACCTTCACAGTACAAGCCCATAAAGCTTTTATCCATGGCCGCATCAAACATATTAGGAATACGCAGACCCGGCTCCCAGCTTAATTCAGCTTGCCAAGCATCTTCAAACAAACGATGCGTTTGTTCATCAGACACATGTCGATAACCTGGAAATTCATGCGGGAATGAACCCATATCGCAAGAACCCTGAACATTATTTTGTCCACGTAAAGGATTAACACCTACGCCATCACGCCCCAAATTACCGGTCGCCATTGCCAAGTTAGCAATACCAATAACGGTGGTAGAACCTTGACTATGTTCTGTAACACCTAAGCCGTAATAAATAGCTGCATTACCTCCAGTCGCATAAAGCCGTGCTGCGGCTCTCATTAGTTCTGCAGGTACACCAGTAATATCAGCAGTTGCTTCTGGAGAATACTGCTCTTGAGCAATAAATGTTTTCCATTTATTAAATGACGCTACATCACAACGCTCATTAACAAAATTCTCATCGATTAACTGCTCAGTGACAATAACGTTAGCCAAAGCGCTGATTAAAGCGACATTAGTACCTGGACGCAATTTCAGATGGTAATCAGCCTGAATATGAGGGGTTTTTTCAACGAGATCAATCTCACGCGGATCGATAATAATGAGTTTAGCGCCCTGACGTAAACGCTTTTTCATCATCGAGCCAAATACAGGATGGCCGTCTGTTGGATTCGCGCCCATCACTAAAATAACATCGGCTTTCATGACCGAATCAAAATCTTGCGTACCTGATGATTCACCAAAAGTCTGCTTAAGACCATAACCCGTAGGTGAATGACAGACTCGCGCACAAGTATCAACGTTATTATTACCAAAACCTGCACGTATCAATTTTTGCATGATATAAACTTCTTCATTAGTGCAACGTGAAGAGGTAATACCACCGATGGCATCTTTGCCATATTTTTCTTGTATGCGTTTTAATTCAGAAGCGGCATGATTAATCGCAACTTCCCAACTGACTTCTTGCCAAGCATCTTTAATGCTGGCACGTATCATGGGTTTAGTAATGCGATCTTTATGCGTGGCATAACCAAAGGCAAAACGACCTTTAACACAAGAATGGCCGTGATTGGCTTTGCCGTCTTTATTAGGCACCATGCGGATGACTTGCTCGCCTTTCATTTCCGCTCTAAAGGAACAACCTACGCCGCAATAGGCGCAAGTGGTGACGATAGCATGTTCTGGTAGACCATGATCGATAACCGATTTTTCCATTAAAGTGGCCGTTGGACACGCTTGCACGCAGGCGCCACAAGACACACATTCAGAATCCATGAACGCTTCGTTCTGACTGGGCGATACTTTAGAATCAAAGCCACGGCCATCAATGGTTAAAGCAAACGTACCTTGGGTTTCTTCACAGGCTCTAACACAACGCGAACAAACAATACATTTGCTCGGATCAAAACTAAAGTAAGGATTACTTTCATCTTTTACGGCATTTAAATGCGTTTCAACGGGGGTGTAACGGACTTCACGCAAACCTACCGCACCCGCCATATCTTGCAATTCGCAATCGCCATTGGCTGAACAGGTTAAACAATCTAAGGGATGATCGGAAATATACAATTCCATGACACCACGACGTACCTCAGCCAACTTTTGATTTTGGGTGCTGACTTTTAAACCTTCAGCAACCGGTGTTGTACAAGAAGCCGGCATACCACGTCCGCCCTCAATTTGTACCACACAGAGCCGACAGGAACCAAAAGGCTCAATACTGTCAGTGGCGCAGAGCTTAGGAATATCAATCCCTATACTGGCCGCGGCTCTCATAATAGAGGTACCGGCTGGAGCGGTGACTTTAAAACCATCAATTTCTAAGGTAACTTGCTCTAATGCAGTGCTGGCAGGTGTACCGAAATCTTGTTCTTTATTAATGCTCATAATAGATTCCTTGTGTCGTTATCAGGCTGCGTTAGTGGTATCAGTTACCCCGAAATCTTCGGGGAAATGATTTAACGCACTTAAGACTGGATAGGGAGTCATGCCGCCTAATGCACAAAGCGAACCGTTAAGTAAGGTATTGCAAAGATCACGTAGCAAAGGAATATTTTTACTGATTTCGTGGCCATTAATAATTTCATCAATGACTTCGGTACCACGAGTAGAACCTATGCGACAAGGTGTGCATTTACCGCAAGATTCAATAGCACAAAATTCCATGTTATAGCGCGCTAAAGCGGCCATATCAGCTGTATCATCAAAAACGACTACACCGCCATGACCTAACACCGTCCAATTAGCGGCGAAGGCTTCATAATCTAAAGGCGTGTCAAATTGTGATTCGGGCAAATATGCGCCTAAAGGGCCGCCCACTTGCACGGCTTTTATAGGACGTCCGGTAGCAGAACCACCACCGAAATCATAAAGTAGTTCACGTAAGGTCAAACCAAAGGCTAATTCAACCAAACCGGCGTGTTTAATATTACCGGCTAATTGTAAAGGCAAGGTGCCGCGTGAACGGCCCATACCGAAATCACGGTAATAATCACCGCCTTTATCGAGAATAATAGGCACAGAGGCTAAGGAAATAACATTATTAACGACCGTAGGCTGACCAAACAAACCACTAATGGCTGGTAATGGTGGCTTAAAGCGCACTAAACCACGTTTGCCTTCTAAGCTTTCCATTAACGAGGTTTCTTCACCGCAGATATAAGCACCCGCGCCTAAACGAACTTCTAAATGAAACGCTTTACCGCTGCCTTGAATATCATTACCTAAGTAACCCCCTGCATAAGCCTTTTCAATAGCGGCATTTAGGGCTATATGAGCATGAGGATATTCGACCCTTAAGTAAATATAACCTTGATTAGCACCTACAGCAAGACCTGCAATAGTCATACCTTCAATTAAGACAAAGGGATCGCCTTCCATAACCATACGATCTGAGAAAGTACCGGAATCGCCTTCATCAGCATTACAGATGATGTATTTTTGTTCAGAGGCCGTGTTTAAAACAGTATTCCATTTAATACCGGTAGGGAAGGCAGCGCCGCCACGTCCACGTAAACCTGAATCAGTGACTGCTTTAACAATATCAGCTTGTGACTGCTTTAAGGCATTGCTTAAGCCCCGATAACCGTCATTAGCCAGATAATCATCAAGACTAATGGGATCAGTTATACCGATACGAGCAAAGGTTAAACGCTGTTGTTTTTTTAGATAATCTAGCTCTTCAATAGCGCCTAAGGCTAAATCATGCTGACCACCATGCAGAAAGTCAGCGTCAAACAAGGCCTTGACATCAGAAGTTTGCACAGGACCATAAGCGATACGACCAGTATCAGTAAGCACTTCAACTAAAGGCTCTAGCCAAAATAAACCTCTGGAGCCATTGCGGATCAAGTTAATACTGATATTTCTTTTTTGCGCTTCTTGCGTGATAGCGGCAGCGATACGATCAGCACCTAAAGATACAGCGCTGGAATCACAGGGCACATAGACACTGATACTCATGCCAGTTCCTTTTTTTCATTAATGATAGCGTCAAAACTTTGTGCAGATACCTTTCCATAAATATCATCGCCGATTTGTATAGCTGGCGAACACGCACAATTACCTAAACAATAGACTGGCTCTAAAGAAAATTGACCATCGGCAGTCGTCTCATGATAATCAATGCCTAATTGGTCTTTTACATGTTGCTCCAATTGCTTGCCACCCATAGCTTGGCAAGATTCAGCACGACATATATGTATCGTCTGTTTACCCGGTGGGGTATCACGAAAATAATGATAAAAACTAATAACGCCATGCACTTCGGCGCGAGAAAGATGCAAGCCCTGAGCGATAGCCGGCACACTATCAGCAGGAATATAGCCTAAGGCATCTTGGATACCATGAAGTATCGGTAAAAGTGCGCCTGGCTTGTCTTTGAGCGAAGTGATTACAGCTTGCACTGTGTCTTGAATACTAGTTGATTCTGTCATTATTCTCTCTAAATGCTATGGAGATGTTATTTTAGTGAAACAAAACACATGTATACCTGTGTCTTTAGATTTTACTGGCTAGAATAACATAAGTGCAATTTCATGTAAAAACTCATAAATAGCCACTAACTGTAAGTTTTATTCTTACTTTACGCTAAGCCAGAAGCTGATTGATAAGGCGACTAACAGAGCAATCAATTAATTTGTGATAATCTATCACTAACCAGCCGCTAATGACAATGAATCTCAATCCATGACCACTAAACTACCACTCACTCACCTCGATGACTTAAGCTTTGATAACATCTTTATTCGCGATTTGCCCGGTGATACCGAAACGAATAATCATCCCCGTCAGGTCTTAGCTGCGTGTTACTCTCAAGTATTACCAACTAAGGTTGTTAATCCTCAATTAGTTGCTGTTGCCACTGAAGTTGCAGAACTATTAGATTTATCTCCAGAACTCTGCGACAGCGAAGACTTTACCGAGGTATTTACCGGCAACCGCTTATCCAGAGGCATGGAACCTTATGCTCTTTGCTATGGTGGACATCAATTTGGTCATTGGGCAGGGCAACTCGGCGATGGTCGAGCCATTAATTTAGGTGAGATCATCAATAGCAAGGGTGAGCGCTGGGCCTTACAACTTAAAGGTGCAGGCCCCACGCCCTATTCTAGAACCGCTGATGGCTTAGCTGTGCTGCGCTCCTCTATCCGTGAGTTTTTATGCAGTGAAGCTATGCATCACTTAGGCGTACCAACGACTAGAGCCTTAAGTCTGACTTTAACGGGTGAATCCGTTATCAGAGATATGTTTTACAACGGCAACCGAAAAGCAGAACCCGGCGCCGTGGTTTGCCGAGTTGCGCCTAGCTTTACGCGCTTTGGTAGCTTTCAAATATTAACGGCACGGCGCGATCATACCTTATTAAAGCAATTGGCTGACCATACTCTACGCACACACTATTCACACCTAGGTGAGCCCTGCTCTGCTGTCTATTTAGCTTGGTTTACAGAAATATGCAAAAAAACCGCTGAGATGATCGTGCATTGGCAGCGCGTAGGCTTTGTGCATGGCGTGATGAATACCGACAATATGTCGATTTTAGGCTTAACCATTGATTACGGCCCTTATGGTTGGCTAGAAAATTATGATCCTAATTGGACGCCTAACACCACTGATGCCGAACATCGACGTTATCGCTTTGGCAATCAGCCAGAAATCGCTTATTGGAATTTAGGACAACTTGCTAATGCGTTATATCCCCTGATTCAACAAGTAGAACCCTTGCAAGATGCCCTTAACGTTTATACAGAAACATTTGAACAAGGCTGGCAAGCCATGATGGCTGAAAAACTGGGTTTAAACGCTTATCAACCAGAAACGGATGAAAGTCTGTTTAATGATTTAATAGCCCTTTTGCAACGCGTTGAAACCGATATGACCGTGTTCTATCGACAATTAGCGATGATTCCTGCCGATAATCAAACCGATGACGAACGCTTAATCTTACCGTTAATGCTTGCCTATTATGTACCAGACCAACTAAGCGCCGATTATAAAACCCACTTACACGACTGGCTCAATCGTTATATTAAACGCGTACAACAAGACAACAGCTCTGATATAGAGCGAAGAACACGTATGCACGCCGTCAATCCTAAATATGTATTACGTAACTATCTGGCGCAATTAGCCATAGATAAAGCTGAAACAGGAGATTTTACGATGGTTAATGAACTACTAGACTGTTTACGCCGCCCTTATGATGAACAACCCGACAATGAAAACTATGCAGAAAAACGCCCCGACTGGGCAAGGCAACGCGCGGGGTGCTCTATGTTATCTTGTAGTTCTTGATATTCATCCATCACTTACCAACAAAGAATATTTAAATCGTTATTGAGCTATAAAAACATCTGACAAGTGTTATGCGTTATGCGTCATTCGCAAGATTAAACCAACGCTAAATCGATTGCACAGACCTATTACAAATAGCTCCCGTAACAAGCAACACAGCCCCGCTGGTGGGCTCAATTGGTTAACTTGGACGCTATTTAGTACTCCTACCTAGGCTATCGAGGCCAAGTTGGGGGCTCAATAGTCCATCTGGGGTTAAAAATAGCATCTCAGACAGCCATTGTTGAAGACTACCGGGGCTCGTGAGCCCCCTATAGTGACTCACGAGTATCCTATGACATCAATTGAAGGCCAGCTACTAAGCTCAAGAGCATCTCTTGGCTTATAAGTTGCCAAGCTGACAGGGTTCACACCGCTCGCCGCGAATTACTATCGCCAGAGCACCTAATTAAACCTCCCTACGACTTACGCACTTATTCAATTGGGCTAATATTTATAGTCCGTAATCCGTAGCCTCGATGCAGCATGGCGCTGCGAGGTTTTACAGCACTCCGATTTCCTCGATTCCACTGCGTTTCATCGAGGCTACTAGCTCGACCAAACTTGTAATGATCAGTCTTCGCAACACTATACACAGTTAAATTTATATAATTCACATGCATTAAGACTCGCAGACTAGATAATAAATAAGTTTTTATTGGATGCGCTGAACGGTCTGTGAGGCGCATCCAATATAGAAATAATATTTCTTACAATCTACTTAAGTTGACAAGCCCATTACAACCTTTCTTTAAGCATCTTATTCACTTCAGCCGGATTAGCTTTGCCCTGCATCGCTTTCATAACTTGTCCGACAAAAAAGGCAAACATTTTATCTTTACCACTACGGTATTGCTCTACTTGATTTGGGTTATCTGCGATGATTTTATCGATGATAGCCACTATCACACCCGTGTCGCTAATTTGTGTTAAACCTTGTTCAGCGATAATGTCATCTGCGTTAGCAGTTGATTGCCATAGAAGCTCAAATACCTGCTTAGCTATTTTTCCGGAAATAGTATTATCACTAATCCGTACTAATAAGCCTGACAAACGCTCATCATTAATCGGTGATGCGTTAATCTCTAAGCCGGCTTTATTAAGTGCCGCCGACAAATCGCCAGTAATCCAATTAGCACAAAGCTTAGCTTCACAGCCTGACTTTTTATATACGGCTTCAAAGTAATCTGCCAAAGCACGGGTTGCCGTCAGTATGGCTATATTTTCTTCATCTAAATGATAGTCCGCTTTAAAACGTAGCTTTTTGGCTTCTGGCAATTCAGGCAAATCTGCTTTGATCTGCGCTTTAAAGGCTTCGTCGATAATGACTGGTAATAAGTCTGGATCAGGAAAGTAGCGGTAATCATTAGCTTCTTCTTTGCTACGCATAGATCGCGTTTCGTCTTTTACCGAATCATATAAGCGGGTCTCTTGCACGACTTTACCGCCACTTTCTATCAAGGTTATTTGCCTTTCAACTTCATGATTGATGGCTTTTTCTACAAACTTAAATGAGTTGATGTTTTTAATTTCTGCACGCGTACCAAATTCTGCTTGGCCTTTAGGTCGCACCGAGACATTGGCATCACAACGAAAAGAACCTTCTTGCATATTGCCGTCACATATTCCCAGATAACGAACTAACTCATGCAGTTTACGCATGTAGGCTACCGCTTCTTTGGCATTACGCATATCCGGTTCAGAAACAATTTCCAATAAGGGTGTGCCGGCACGATTTAAGTCGATACCGGTCAAACCGTGAAAATCTTCATGCAGCGATTTACCTGCATCTTCTTCTAAATGAGCGCGAGTAACGCCGATGCGTTTAATCACGCCATCAATATTTATATCCAAATGTCCTACGCCAACTATAGGATGATCCATTTGGCTAATCTGATAGCCTTTAGGTAAGTCGGGATAAAAATAATTCTTTCTGGCAAAGACTGAATAAGGCGCAATATGCGCTTCAATAGCCATACCGAATATGACGGCCATACGCACGGCTTCTTGATTTAAGACCGGCAAAACCCCTGGCAAGCCTAAATCAACCGCGCAAGCCTGAGTATTAGGCTCTGCACCATAAGCTGTGGCAGCACCCGAAAATATTTTTGAGCGTGTGGCGAGTTGCGCATGCACCTCTAAACCGATGACTGTTTCCCATTCCATTGTTATCTCCTTATTCAAAACCAGTGGGTATAAAGTTGTGCCAATCCGTCACTTGCTGATACTGATGGGCTATATTCAACAATCGAACTTCAGCAAAATAATCGCCAATTAATTGTAAGCCGACTGGCATATTGGCTACAAAACCCGCAGGAATAGACATGGCTGGCAGGCCAGCAAGATTAATGGCAATGGTGTAAATGTCTGATAAATACATGGCGATAGGATCGTCCATTTTCTCTCCTATACCAAAGGCTGTACTGGGAGTGACAGGACCCATGATGACATCAACAGTCGCTAATGCGGCTTTGAAGTCTTCACTGATTAAGCGACGAATTTTTTGTGCTTTTAAATAATAGGCATCGTAATAACCCGTCGACAAAGCATAAGTGCCCATGAGTATGCGACGTTTGACTTCTTTACCAAAGCCTTCGCCACGTGAACGCGTATAAAGATCGGTTAAATCAACAGGACTTTCGCAGCGATAACCATAACGCACGCCATCAAAGCGCGATAGATTAGCGGAACATTCTGCAGGCGCAATCACATAATAAGCAGGAATGGCTAATTTTAAATTAGGCATAGAGATGTCTATGACTTCAGCACCTAACTTTCGATATTCAGCTATAGCGGCAGCCAAAGTTGCAGCGACATTTTCGTCTAAACCTTCACCAAAGAATTCTTTAGGTAAACCAATTTTTAAACCAACTAAGGATTTGTTTAAGCCTGCGCGGTAATCAGGTACAGGTACATCGACACTGGTAGAATCTTTTTCATCAAAACCGGCCATAGTCTGCAACATAATCGCGGCGTCTTCAGCACTGCGCGTCATCGGGCCGCCTTGATCCAGACTAGACGCATAAGCAATCATGCCATAGCGCGATACACGACCATAGGTTGGTTTTAAGCCGGTAATACCGCACAAAGCCGCTGGCTGACGAATAGAGCCACCAGTATCTGTACCTGTAGCACAAACAGCCAATCTTGCTGAAACCGCAGCAGCTGAACCACCCGATGAACCACCCGGTACACTATTAATATTCCAAGGATTCTTAACAGCACCGAAATAACTGGTTTCATTAGAAGAACCCATAGCAAACTCATCCATATTGAGCTTACCTAACATGACTGCACCGGCTAGATTAAACTTGTCTACCACGGTCGCATTGTAGGGTGCATTGAAATTAGCCAACATTTTAGAACCACAGGTCGTCATTACGCCCTGAGTACAGAAAATATCTTTTTGAGCAATGGGAATACCCGTCAATAGATCGGCCGTGCCGTCGGCTAAACGTTGATCTGCAGCTTTAGCCTGCGCCAAAGCCAGTTCTGGAGTCACTGTAATATAACTATTAAGTGCTTGATGCTGATCGATTCGATTTAAAAAGAACTGTGTAAGCTCTACACTAGAATAGGTCTTTTTATGTAACCCTAAACTTAATTCTGCGAGTGTTTTAGTATGCATGTAGGTCTATTCCTTATTCGATCACTTTGGGAACTAAATAAAGTCCCGCTTCTACTTGTGGCGCTATGGCCTGAAAGGCTTCCCGATGATTTAATTCAGTGACGATATCAGTTCTTAAACGTTGTGCTTGATCCATAGGATGTGCCATAGGCTCTACATCGTCAGTATTGACTTCACTCATTCGGGTCATTAAATCCAGCATACCGGATAAATCATTGGCATAAGCGGCTACATCTTGCTTATCAATTCCCAATCGCGCTAAATGGGCGATTTTATTTACATCATCTGCAGTTAGTGACATGCTCTCTCCTTAATTAAGTTATAAACAAGCTAACGATCAATATTTTATTTATCGGACTGCTGTTATTAGACTTGGTGTAAACAAAATACAATTGTTTTCTGTTGCAAAACTATATGCCTGTTGTAGTGCCCGCTATCTTTCATCTTGTATCTCTCATCTTTGCCGCGTATATTACTACAATTAACCTAGTTATATCTTGCTTAAATACCTACTTGATTGCTAGAGTATCGTCTATCAATCTTAAAAAAAATTGTTTAAAGGAAACAGCTAAAAATGTTCAAACGAATTCGCGGTCTTTTCTCTAATGATCTTTCCATAGACCTCGGCACTACTAATACATTGATCTATATTCCAGGACAAGGACTCGTACTCAATGAACCTTCAGTTGTTGCCATTAAAGATGATAAAATTCGCGGCTCGAAAACTATTGCTGCAGTAGGCACTGAAGCCAAGCAAATGCTAGGACGAACACCTGGCAATATTACCGCGATTCGTCCCCTAAAAGATGGTGTCATTGCTGACTTTGCTATCACTGAACGTATGTTACGTTTTTTTATTGATAAAGTTCATAAGAAAAATCGTTGGTTACGACCTAGTCCACGCATACTAATTTGCGTACCTTGCGGTTCAACTCAAGTTGAAAGGCGTGCTATTAGAGAATCAGCAGCTATGGCTGGTGCTCGTGAAGTTTATCTTATCGAAGAACCCATATCAGCAGCGGTTGGCGCAGGATTACCGGTTGATCAAGCGTGTGGCTCTATGGTTTTGGATATAGGAGGAGGCACTTCAGAAGTAGCCATTATTTCTCTTAATGGCACAGTCTACTCAAATTCTGTACGTATTGGCGGCGATCGATTTGATGAAGCGATTATCAATTATGTTCGTAGAAATTATGGCATGCTCATTGGTGAAACCACCGCTGAAAGAATTAAGATTGAAATAGGTACAGCGTACCCCGCTAATGAAGTTAAAGAAATTGAAGTTAAAGGTAGGAATTTAACCGAAGGTGTACCGCGTAGCTTTACGGTAAACAGTAATGAAATTTTAGAAGCCTTACAAGAACCTCTTTCTGGTATCGTAAGAGCTGTAAAAGTTGCACTCGAACAAACCCCACCTGAATTAGGCTCTGACGTTGCGACTCGCGGCATCTACTTGACTGGTGGTGGTGCTTTATTGAAAAACATTGATTTATTAATTGCTGAAGAAACCGGTCTACCAGTACATATCGCCGATGACCCTCTTACTTGTGTCGCTAGAGGCGGCGGCATGATTCTAGAAATGCTAAATAAAAAAGGTCTTTCAAATTTCTCCTTAGAATAATTTTATTATTGCAAATACCTTTTATTTAAACTTAATTCCTTACACAAAGCTAAAGCTCTTTGTAAGGAATAGTAATGAGCCATTATTACCAAATTACTCAGCTTTTAGCTGATTATTTTAATTAAAGTTACATACCACACTATAAACTAGAGTTACCGCACTCATACGAGGCATTCGCTATAAAACTTATATTTGCCACCGGCCCCTCTATCAATACTCGCTTATTGGTTGCCGTATTAGCTTCAATAACATTACTGGTATTCGATCAAAAAAGCCCAAGTATTAATACGCTGCGCAGCACCTTATCGTTTTTTGTCGACCCATTAAAATATTTAGTCGATTTACCAACCGTCATCATTGAGCAAACAGCCGACTCTATTAATTCTTATCAAAGCCTGAAAAAAGAGAACCTTCGTTTGCGCGAAGATCAGCTTGCTCATCAAGCCAGATTACTCAAATTTTCAGCATTAGAAAATGAGAATATTCGTTTAAGAGCACTACTTGAGAATTCATTCAAACTAGGTGAGCAGGTCTTAGTTGCAGAATTACTATCTGTAAATATGGCACCTTATGAACATATCGTTGTTGTCAATAAAGGCACTCGTTTTGGCGTACATCCTCAACAACCGGTTTTAGATGCCAATGGTGTTGTTGGTCAAGTTTTTCGAGCACTACCTATGACCTCTGAAATCATGCTGATAACTGACCCGAATCACGCTATTCCCGTACAGGTCAATCGTAACGGTTTATTAACTATCGCCGTGGGTAGTGGCCAAACAAATAGATTAATTCTACCTTTTTTACCCAGTAACGCTGATATACGCCCAGGTGATTTACTCATTACATCAGGATTAGGAGGAAACTTTCCTCACGGCTATCCGGTTGCTGTTGTTGATGACTTTATTTCTCAACCTAACAAAGCTTTCGCAACCATTTCCGCCACACCTAAAGCCTTATTAGATCGAAACCGCGAACTGATGATAGTCTGGAGTAAGTCAACTCCAGTGCCACTGATTTCCAAGTCGACAGAAAATAAGTTAGAAGACCTTAAGCATGAAAACAAATAATTCGTCAGGCTTTATTCAGATTTCAATAAGCTTAGCTCTAGCTATGTGCTTACGAATATTGCCGTTACCTGAAAGTTTTGTGGCTTTTAATCCAGACTGGGTACTACTGACATTAATATATTGGTCTCTTACACTTCCCGAACGCGCAGGAATTTTTCATGCCTGGACTTTTGGCTTATTAACAGATGTGTTAACAGGACGATTACTTGGACAATATGCTTTAGCCTATGCATTGGTCATCTATTTATGTATTAATTTGCACAAAAGATTACGTAATTTTCCAATGTTACAACAAGGTCTGTTTATTTTCTTTTGCCTATTATTATCACAATTATTACTTTTTTTCATAAAAAACATTCAGCATCCTGCACAATTGCATGCTACTTTTTGGCTGCCTGTTTTTACTGGCACTCTTGTTTGGCCAATCGTTTATGGTGTCTTACGATTAGTTCGCTTACCGCAAAGCTTTAGATAAAAGTCACAAAGCATGTATACCATCAAAGATCTTTCTGTAGAAAACCGTATATTTATCAATCGTATTGTAGCCGCCTTCTGTGTAATTACTGTATTAACTTCTGGCTTGATCATTCGCCTTATTTATTTACAAATAGTAGGTCATGAACATTATTCATTATTGGCCAAAGACAACAGCGTCAAAATTGTTCCCTTAGTACCTACCCGAGGTATGATTTACGATCGTCACGGCAAAGTACTCGCCGAAAACACGCCTTCTTATAGCTTAGAATTAATTCCTGAACAAATCAGCAATATGGATGAAACCTTATTGAGATTACAAACACTACTAGATATTCCCACAGATAAAATCGAACTTTTTCAAAAGCTACGTAAACGCCAAAAACGCTTCGTTAGCACCCCTCTTTTATTAAGTATGAATGATGAGGAACTTGCTAAATTTGCAGTATCAAGACCTTATTTTCCTGGTGTTGATATTCATACGCGATTAGTTAGGCATTATCCTTACAGCGATCTAGCTGCACATGTTATTGGCTATGTAAGCCGTATTAATGAAGCAGAACTAAAAGACTTACCTATTTCGGAATATAGAGGCTCAACACATATAGGTAAATTAGGTATAGAAAGCTCTTACGAAATTGATCTGCATGGAAAAACGGGCTATGCCGAAATAGAAACCAATGTACAAGCTCGATTATTAAACACGCTTAACGAAGTCAATCCCGATCCTGGTGCAGATCTTTATTTATCACTCGATATTGATTTACAAAAAACGGCCTATAATGCACTTACTGGCTTTAATGGGGCAGTGGTGGCTATTGACATTAAAACTGGTGGCGTTTTAGTATTTGTTAGTCGCCCTGGCTTTGATCCTAACCCTTTTGTGGTCGGTATAGCTAATGATGCCTACCAAGCCCTGCAAACATCAGAAAACCAACCCCTCTATAATCGAGCATTACGGGGCCTTTATCCTCCCGGCTCTACCATCAAACCATTCATAGCCTTAGCAGGGCTTGAATTCGAAGCAATTAACCCTCAACAACGACTGAACTGTCCTGGCTACTATCAATTACCAGGAGTTGATCATCAATATCGTGATTGGAAAAAAGGTGGTCATGGCTCAGTAGATCTAAATCAGGCCATCACCGAATCCTGTGATGTGTATTTTTATCGACTTGCTTCTATGCTAGGTATAGATCATATGCATAGCTTTCTACAACAATTTGGTTTCGGAGAAAAAACAGGGATTGACTTGATAGGTGAAAAAACGGGCTTATTACCCTCACGCGAATGGAAGCTTGCTCAAAAAAAACAATCTTGGTATCCAGGAGAAACGTTAATTACAGGTATAGGCCAAGGTTATCTTCAGGTTACTCCTTTGCAACTTGCCAGAGCTACCGCAACCTTAGCAAACCAAGGACATGTAGTAACACCTTTTCTGGTTGATAAAATAGTTAGAGCTCATGAAACTAGTCCCGGCCCAGAAATATACCAAGAGACTATCACTCTTAAACAAGAAAACGTTAATACAGTGATCGATGGCATGATCAATGTAGTGCATAGTTCTCGAGGCACTGCCAAAGGCATTAATACGCATATTAATTATCAGATCGCTGGAAAAACGGGTACTGCTCAAGTATTAGGCATCAAACAAAACGCTAAATACAATGAAAACAGCATTGATTTTAAGTTTCGTGACCACGCACTTTTTATATCTTTTGCTCCTGCTAATGATCCCAAAATTGCTATTGCAGTCATCGTTGAAAATGGCGGGCATGGCGGTTCCGTGGCCGCACCTATTGCAGGTCAAGTCATCAAGCAATATTTAAAGGAAAGCCCTTGAAAACTGAAACTCGCCATGAACATTTTGAACCCCCATCGCTATTAGGAACAATTCTACGAAAGCTGCATATTGATATCCCCTTATTTATCGGTTTATTACTGGCCTCATTATTAAGCTTTGTTATCCTCTATAGCGCCGGCAGTCAAGATATGGATATACTCATTCGTCAAGGTGAAAGGGTCGGCTTAGCTTTCCTATTAATGACTATAATCGCTCATATCGACCCTTATCAATTTAAACGTTACTCGACATTACTGTTTGGACTTGGCGTTTTACTACTCATCGCAGTACTGATCATGGGGCAAATTGGTAAGGGCGCACAGCGCTGGCTGGAATTTGGGATACTTCGATTCCAACCCTCAGAAATGATTAAGCTGACCACACCTATGATGATTGCTTGGTATCTAGCTGAACAGCCTATGCCACCAAAACCTAAGCAACTAGCGATAGCCGTTTTACTGATAGCTGTGCCTACGCTATTAATAGCGAAACAACCTGATTTAGGTACAGCACTATTGGTTGTTAGTTCTGGCGCCGGCGTACTTTTCTTTGCAGGTCTGTCTTGGTTATTTATCGCAGCTATTATTGCAATTTGTTCGGCATTAACGCCTATTTTATGGCATTTTATGCACGATTATCAACGTGATCGTGTACTAACATTCCTAAATCCAGAAGCAGACCCACTCGGTCGAGGCTATCATATTATTCAATCTAAAATAGCGATCGGTTCGGGCGGTATTTATGGAAAAGGTTGGTTAGGAAGCACACAATCCGAATTTGATTTCTTACCAGAAAGCTCCACCGACTTCATCTTTGCGGTATTTGCAGAGGAGTTTGGTTTATTTGGTGGACTGTCTTTATTAACGCTCTATCTACTTATTATCGCTCGCTGCCTTTATATTGCGAGTCAAGCTCAAGATTCTTATAGCCGACTCTTAGCAAGCAGTCTGTCTTTTACTTTTTTTGTTTATGTATTTGTCAATATTGGCATGGTCATAGGCATACTTCCTGTAGTGGGCGTACCTTTGCCTTTAATTAGTTACGGGGGTACTTCTATAGTGACGCTCTTATCTGGTTTCGGCATATTAATGTCCATCCACACTCATAAAAAATTCCGTTAACACTTAAGAGCAGACCAAAGGCTAAGGGCGAATGCTTAAGCCTCGCACCTGTTCCCCATTAAGTTGCTAGACATCTGGCACAATCCCAGTAATGGTATTTCCTGCATAGCGATTAATCTTAGTAAGCAACAATGGCAATTGGCCAAGCTATCGCTATTTGAGTGTTATTTAAGACGAAAATAATCTTATCGAGTTGACTTAAGCCGGACTTAAGACAAGACCAGTTAGAATAACTCAACTTAAAAACAATGAGGCCTACTCCTTCTTTAACTACTAAAGTAAAACTACTTACTTTTGAGCAACCATTAGGGCGAAAATCCACTAATGAACTCTTTGCGGACTTAGATAAATTTATGTTATCAGCCGTTACAGCCATAGTCCTTTATATGCTATAGCTGTATACCAATTAAGCCAGTCTATTTTAATTAAAAAAGGCACTACACATGAATAAAATAATTTTAGTTATGTTACTTCTTATGCTTTTTGGTTGTTCATCAGAACAAATTAAAAATGCCAGCACTACCTACACCTCTCCAACAGAATCCTCAAACTTAAGGCAACACGCTACATTAAGTGTTAATAATCAAGATGAACTAAATTCTGAAGACAACTTATTACCTCGTATTAGCCGTTACCTAAAAAAAGGTATAGCTTCTTGGTATGGGCCTGGCTTTCATGGCAAAAAAACAGCAACTGGCGAAATATTTGACATGTATGCAATGACTGCTGCTCACAAAACCTTACCTATTCCTTCTTACGCTCAAATCACCAATCTAGTCAATCATCGTAGCATTATCGTCAGAATCAATGATAGAGGTCCTTTTGTCGGTAACAAAGAAGTTGATTTATCCTATGCGGCTGCAAAAAATCTAGACTTGGGAGAAGGCAATTCAAGCACTATTGAAATAAAAGCCATATCCCCTAAGCAAGCACTACCAAAAATCCAACAATTAGCCGCAACCCAAGCAAAGCAAGTCTTTCTGCAAGTGGGTAGTTTTGGAACGGCAAAGAAAGCCATAGAGTTAAAAAACAAAATTGCCGCCAGCAATTTGCCCTCAGCTGATATTCGCTCATCGACTTATAAAAAATCCACACTCTATAAAGTACAAATAGGTCCGATTAAATCAACTATCAATGCAAATGAACTAAACCAACAACTGGCTGAAATTGGCATTATCGACACACAATTTGTTACTGAATCCAACCTATCACAGAGCACGCGTGTTACAATGTAAGCTAAAATATTGTTTACCTGTCTACATTAAAGAGCAATGCATCCTTTTAATAAATATTTCTCAATTTGGTTTTTTAGCTTATTCATAACTTTTTCTCAAGCATACGCTCAAGAAACTGAAGTCACTACTCCACCAGCACCTACAATTGCTGCCAGCGCTTACTTTTTAGAAGACTTCCATACCGGCAAAGTTTTAGCAGAAAGTAATGCTGACACTAGACTTGCACCAGCAAGCCTTACCAAAATAATGACGACCTATGTCGTCTTTAGAGAACTCAGCAATGGTCATTTACACCTAAACGATACTGTAACCATTAGCGAAAAAGCTTGGAAAACTTCTGGCTCACGCATGTTCTTAGAGCTTGGCAATCAAGTTACAATTCAAGATTTGTTACAAGGTGTTATTATTCAATCAGGTAATGATGCTAGTGTCGCGTTAGCCGAACATGTTGCAGGAGATGAAGCCACCTTTGCAGACATGATGAATCAACATGCATTACGACTAGGCATGAATAATAGTAACTTCAAAAATAGTGATGGTCTTCCTACTCCTGACCACTACACTAGCGCACGTGACTTAGCAATACTCACTACCGCTTTAATCAAAGAATTCCCTGAATATTATCGTTGGTTTTCTCAAAAAGAATTTACATACAATAAAATAACTCAACAAAACCGCAACAAACTTCTCTCTCGTGACGAATCAGTAGACGGCGTAAAAACCGGCTTTACAGATGATGCTGGTTATTGTCTAGTCGCCTCCGCACTTAGAGAGGACATGCGACTAATTTCTGTGGTCATGGGCACAAAAAGCGCCATAGCAAGAGCCAACGAAAATCAAACTTTACTTAATTATGGCTTTCGTTTTTATGAATCGCACCGTTTGTATGAAGGCAACAAGCCGCTGAATGAGGCTAAAATCTGGAAAGGTGCTAGCAAAAGCATTCCATTAGGCCTAAATGAAGATCTTTATGTCACTATTCCACGTAGACTTTATTCAGACCTAAAAGCTGTTATTAATATTGATAGTAAAATTATTGCACCTATCGCAGAGCATACAAAATTAGGTTCAGTAAAAGTAACTCTGAAAGAAGATTTAATCATCGAAAAAGATTTGGTTGCATTACAAGCTATTGAAAAAGGCAATATCTTTCGTCGCCTGATTGACAGCGTATTGTTAATGCTGGAGAAATCTGATAATGGAAAATAAAACAGTCTATTTAAACGGCGACTATATTCCCCTGAATGAAGCAAAAGTTTCAGTTTTAGATCGTGGCTTCTTGTTTGGCGATGGCATTTATGAAGTCATTCCCTCTTATTCCGGCCATCTATTTCATTTCCAAGATCATTTGCAGCGCTTAGAAAATAGCCTAGCAGGCATAAGACTTGCCAATCCTCACACGCGTGAACAATGGTTAAATATTCTGACGCCATTGTTAGATCCACAATTCGATCAGTATATTTATCTACAAATTACCCGTGGTGTTGCCTCAAAAAGAGACCATGGCTTTCCTGAGAACATAGCCGCGACCGTTTTTGCCATGTGCTCAAATATCATACCGTTTGCCGGTTTAAATAATGGCATAAAAGCAATCAGCGTAGATGATAGTCGTTGGCAATTTTGCAATATTAAAGCGATCACTCTTCTAGGGAATATCTTGCACAGACAAGAAGCGATAGACAATGGCTGTGCAGAAGCATTATTGGTAAAAGAAGGTTATGTTGTTGAAGGTGCGGCGAGTAACGTATTTGCAGTCATTGATGGCGTTCTAACTACGCCCGCTAAAAGCAATAGCATTCTACCTGGCATAACCCGAGATGTTATTTT
>CAMDNJ010000013.1 GCA_945902915.1 Crenothrix polyspora
ACCCTATTGTGATGGCAGTAATCATTGTAGGTCATAAACATGGCTGTAGAGATAGAACATAAATTTTTATTAGCTAATAATGATTGGCGTAAACAAGTTAGTTATTCAGTGAAATATAAACAAGGCTATTTAAGTGCAGTAGCTACAAGCTCTATAAGAGTAAGAGTAAGTAATGATAAAGCGTGGCTGAATATTAAAAGCGCTACTATTGGCACGCATAGACATGAATATGAATATGAAATTCCACTTTCTGATGCACAAGAAATTATTACCAATCTATGTAGAAAACCTATTATAGAAAAAACTCGTCATATTGTTATTGATGATAATAATACTTGGGAAATAGATGAGTTTGAAGGTGATAACTCGGGTTTAATTGTTGCTGAAATTGAATTACTTGAAGTAGGTGCTGATTTTTCTATACCCGCTTGGCTCGGTGAAGAAGTTACTTCTGATCATCGTTATTACAATAATAATTTGGCTAGTCATCCTTATTCAGTATGGCGAGATCATTCTTAATTTTATTGGTACGCATTTAAATAAAGTTTTTCTATGGTCTTGATTATTTACGTTTTTATATGCAATTTGTCATTTAAGCCAATTAAACATATTTTATATACTCTTCTTATTATTGATTTCGATAATATTCATCGATGCTTTACTAGGCGCTAGTTGATAGTTTTGCTCTGTTCATAACCGCAATGATAATAATTAAGCTAAATATTAGCTCTGTACGAAATATTATTATGGCTGCAGTTTATCCATCACCAACTTTAAATTTTATTGTTGGAAAAAATGCCAGTGGGAAAAGTGCTTTTCTTGAAGCTATTTTTTTATTAGGTCGCATTAAATCTTTTCGTTCTACAGCAATAAAATCGGTTATTAATTCATCACAGTTGGAGTTAGTTGTTTCTGCTGAAATTTTGCAGATGAATGGCGCTATAGCTCACCTAGGTGTGCAAATTGACAATAAAAATTATTATTGTCGTATAAATCACCAAACTACACATAAGAAATCTGATTTCGCTTATGCATTACCTTTACAAGTTATTCATCCTAAAAGTTATGAGTTGCTTGATGCTGCCCCTCAATTAAGAAGAGAGTTTTTAGATTGGGGGGTTTTTAATGATAATGAAAATTTTTTACTTAATTGGCGTAAATATAAAAAGGCTTTAGCTCAACGTAATTCATTATTAAAGGCTCGATCTCTCAAGGAACTTAATGTTTGGAATAACGAATTAGTTTATTACGGTACAATAGTTAATAATTACCGGCAAAGTTATTTACTTCAATTTAAACCTGTATTTATTGAAATCGTTGCTAAGTTTCTTGATCTTACAGATGTGGACTTACGTTTTATATCGGGATGGAATACAGATAAGGGTTTGGACAATGTTTTTATAGAAGATCTTGATAAGGATCTTCGTTTTGGATTCACTCATAGTGGACCTCATCGTGGTGATATTCAAATAATAGTAGGCAGTCGTTTAGCTAAAGATTTTGTTTCAAGAGGACAACTTAAATTATTAATTATGAGTTTAAAACTTGCACAGATGCAATTGCTTAAAAATCAACATAGCAATATTGGTTGTTTCCTTATAGATGATTTTGCGGCTGAACTAGATATTATTAATAGAGCCAAATTACTACAATATTTAATTGAGTTAGAATGCCAAGTATTTATTACTACTACAGAACCTTCTGATTTTGGTGATCTAAGTCATATAAAAAATTACAAAATGTTCCACGTGGAACAGGGCAACATAATACAAGTGTAATGTTTCATGTGGAACATTCACAACTACAGTAAAGTGAGAAAATCATGAGTAACAATAGCGAACAATATGATAGTTCAAATATTCAGGTTCTGAAAGGACTGGATGCCGTAAGAAAACGACCAGGAATGTATATAGGCGATACAGATGATGGCTCTGGTTTACATCACATGGTGTTCGAAGTAGTTGATAATTCCATTGATGAAGCATTAGCGGGATATTGCAAAGAAGTAAAGGTTGTTATACATAGTAACGGTTCAGTTACAGTTTCAGATGATGGACGTGGAATACCCGTAGATATTCATAAAGAAGAGGGTAGATCTGCAGCGGAAGTAATTATGACGATACTTCATGCTGGAGGTAAGTTCGATGATAATGCCTATAAAGTATCGGGAGGTTTGCACGGTGTGGGTGTTTCTGTTGTAAATGCTTTGTCTGAAGAGTTAAATTTAGAAGTAAGGAAAAATGGTCAGCTTTATAAACAACAATATCGCATGGGCAATCCAGTTGCTCCATTAGTCTCAGTTGGGCCAGCAGAAGGCTCAGGTACTTTAATAAATTTTAAACCAAGCACAGAAACTTTCACAGACATAGAGTTTCATTATGATATATTGGCAAAAAGATTGCGCGAATTATCATTTTTAAATTCAGGTGTACGTATAAGTCTCAATGATGAACGGACAGATAGGCAAGATATTTTTGAATTTGAAGGTGGAATAAGCGCGTTTGTAGTACATCTTAATAAAAATAAAACACCTTTATTCCCTGAAGTATTTCACTTTATTGCAGAAAAAGAGGGTGTTACGGTCGAAGTTGCAATGCAATGGAATGACTCGTATCAAGAAAATGTTTTTTGCTACACCAATAATATACCTCAACGTGATGGAGGGAGTCATTTAGCAGGTTTTAGAGGCGCATTAACACGTACAATCAATCAATACATAGAAGCCAGCGGATTAGCTAAAAAAGAAAAAGTATCAACTACTGGTGATGATGCTAGAGAAGGCTTAACAGCAGTACTGTCAGTTAAAGTACCTGATCCCAAGTTTTCATCGCAAACAAAAGATAAATTAGTATCTTCAGAGGTAAAGCCACTAGTTGAATCTACGATGAATGAAAAACTTCAAGAGTTTTTGCTAGAAAAACCACAAATAGCTAAAACCATCGTAGGTAAAATTATTGATGCCGCGCGTGCAAGAGAAGCCGCACGTAAGGCAAGGGAAATGACAAGAAGAAAAACTACATTAGATATCGCTGGACTGCCAGGAAAACTTGCCGATTGTCAGGAAAAAGATCCAGCCTTATCTGAGTTATTTTTAGTGGAAGGGGATTCTGCGGGTGGTTCGGCAAAACAAGGCAGAGATCGACGCACTCAAGCTATATTGCCTTTAAAAGGTAAGATTCTAAATGTAGAAAAAGCTCGCTTTGATAAAATGATATCCTCGGAAGAGGTAGGTACATTAATTACAGCATTAGGATGCGGTATTGGTAAAGAAGAATATAATCTAGCGAAGTTGCGATATCATAGAATTATTATCATGACTGATGCTGATGTTGATGGCTCGCATATTAGAACCTTGTTATTAACATTTTTTTATAGACAATTACCCGAGATTGTTGAGAAAGGTTATATCTATATTGCTCAACCACCTTTATATAAAGTTAAAAAGGGTAAACAAGAGCATTATGTTAAAGACGATGCTCAATTAAATGAATATTTAATTCAATTGGCGCTCGATAAAGCTCAGCTTTTTACAGATGAAACTGCACTACCAATACAAGGACAAGGTTTAGAAAAATTAGCTAAGGAGTATACGGGGGTTGTTAGTGTTATTAATCGCTTATCAAGACGATATGATGATGTGTTTCTAGAGCAATTTTCTTATATGGATGTTATTACAGATGACATTAAAAAAGATCAATCAAAACTTGCAGCGTGGTTTGAAAAACTACAGCAGCAACTGGAAGAGTCTGATAGTAAAGCCATATTTAAGATAGAGCTTGATTACAGAGGAAGTAATGATTTTTCTGCGGTAATTAATAAGCGATTACACGGCATTACCAAAACATTTATTTTACCTTCAGCTTTCTTTATCGGTAAGGATTATCAAAAAATAGCTCAATATGCGCAGGATACACTCGGAATGTTTAATGAAGGATCTTATATGCAAATGGGTGAGCGCCAGTACCCCGTCCATAACTTTAAACAAGCTTTTGAATGGATGATGAAGGAAATTAAAAAAGGCCAGCATATACAGCGCTACAAAGGTTTAGGTGAAATGAACCCAGAACAATTATGGGAAACAACATTGGATTCTAATAATCGCAGATTGTTACAAGTCAGAATCGAAGATGTAATTGCTGCAGATGAAATATTCACAACCTTAATGGGTGATGTGGTTGAGCCACGACGTGATTTTATTGTTAAAAATGCATTAGATGTAACTAATTTGGATGTTTAATTATGCTTAATTACCCTAATATAGATCCAGTGATATTTAGTATAGGGCCAGCAAAAGTTCATTGGTATGGACTTATGTATATAATTGGATTTGCAGCTGTTTGGTTTTTGGGTCAAATGCGAGCAAAAATGTCTTGGTCACCAATTAAGCCAGAGTCCATAGAAGATTTAGTTACGTATGGCGCATTGGGAGTAATTTTAGGTGGCAGAATTGGCTACATACTTTTTTATAATATAAGCGATTTTTTAAGTAACCCTTTAATATTATTAAAGATATGGCAGGGTGGTATGTCATTTCATGGTGGTATGTTAGGGGTATTTGTAGCAATGTGGTTTTTTTCAAAAAAAAATCAATGTTCAATGCTGCAGTTAACTGACATTATTGCGCCACTAGCTCCAATAGGCTTAGGAGCTGGTCGTATCGGTAACTTTATAAATTCAGAATTATGGGGTCACACAAGTGAAGTACCATGGGCGATGATATTCCCAAATGGTGGACCTTTAGCGCGACATCCTTCACAGCTTTATGAGGCGTTTTTAGAAGGGATGGTTTTATTTATTTTGCTTTGGCTGTATTCAAAAAAATTAAGACCTGTCGGAGCAATAACTGGGTTAGCGATGTTTTTTTATGGCTGCTTTAGATTTATTGTTGAATTTTATAGAATGCCAGATGCTCAACTAGGATATTTGGCATTAGATTGGGTGACTATGGGACAAATATTGTCATTGCCTATGATTATTATTGGTGCAGCATTGTTTTATTATTCAAATAAAACAATGAATATAAAATTAACTCCACATAATAGTTAAACTAAACATCTACTTTGGGCGTTAGCTAGTTAATATTTAACAGTAATTATATTAATCAAACATTACGGCAGAATACGAAATACTGAAGCAATGCAAAAAACATCGTATTGCACTGATTCTATTATTTACTATTGACGTTAATAACGATTACTGGAAATAAAATAAACCTAAAAGTGCAGCAAGACTAAACATTATTAACTATTAGGTAGCTAATAGTCTGACATGCATCGAAGAAATACCTATACTTTATAGAGTCTTATACGAAAATCTTCAACGAGGAGTAGAATCCGCCCTATGTTATATGATTGTGCCAGTCAAGTTATCAAATATATTGAAGATATACGTCTGCCTATAAAAATAGTATTAGATATAAGTTCAGAAATCTCAATAGCAATTGGTAACATAGAGTTAACGCAAAGGACATTTTTGATATATCCAAAAGATAATGCGATGTAAAAGAAACAGGAAACTTTAATTCAAATAGAATTAAAGTTTAATTTATAAAATGATAAAGGATAAGCCATGCTTTGGATAAAAGCTTTACACTTAATATTTATGGTTACTTGGTTTGCTGGTTTGTTTTATTTACCTCGTTTATTTGTTTATCATGCACAAAGTACTGATAAATTAAGCAATGAACGATTTAAGGTAATGGAGCGTAAGTTATTTTATGGCATCATGACACCAGGTATGATAGCAACGTTTATATTTGGGATCTGGATGTTAATTGACTATGCTTGGGTGCTGTATCAAAGCACATGGTGGTTGACTATAAAACTTATGTTGTTGGCATTAATGTTAGTCTACCATTATGTTTGTGGTGTGTGGTTGCATGATTTTAAATATGACCGTAACTCGCATAGCCATGTTTATTATCGTTGGATGAATGAAGTCCCTGTCATTTTTTTAGTAAGTATCATCATTTTGGTTGTCGTTAAACCCTTTTAAGTTGCCCTTAAAAATTTAGTATTATTAAAATATAACAAAAATAAAATGCAATACTTGATTATGGTTAAATAATTTGATACTTTAGACAATAAATAAGTAGAGTTACGATGTTAGATTTATTCATAGGTATAAAATCTATATCATTCAAAGTATGGGTACTCTATCGAATATATAAATTACAAAGAAATAATTATTAAGAACTAAGTATATTTTCATTTATTTAAAACTAATAGCTTGATTTTAAATAAAAATCAATAATATAAAGCCGTCAGATCAGAAAAAAAACAATAAATTAATATTCATAACTATTATAGTTTTGACTCAATATAAATCATACAAATAAGATTAGAGTAATCATTATGAGTACAATATACGGTTGGTTTTCAGCAATGGGAAAAACTTCTGACCAGAACTGTATTGATCAACAAAGCACTGTCTCAAAATTATTAAGCAATATTCATTCATGTATAGCCAAGCATAAAAACATTGCAGAAATAGCAGGTTATGGCCTTAAGAATGCTCCGAGTGTTTATCGATCCTCACGTTTATTGGTGATAATTGAGGGTGATCCCTATTGGAGTGATGAGGAACTAAAAAAAATTGCAAACAGAAGCGACTCAGCTCAGGCATTAGCTGAGGGTTTTTTAAGATATGGTCGATTAGTGCTTAATAAGATTCACGGCCCATTTTCATTTTGTATTATAGAGCCTGAGCGTCATTATGCATTACTAGCGATTGACCGACTAGGCATTCGACCTCTTGCATATTATTTTAAACATGGCTTATTGGTTTTTGGTTCTAAGTTAGATCATATTATTGCGCATCCTAGCGTTAATAAAGCTATTGATCCTCAGGGTATTTTTAATTATCTATATGCACATATGATTCCAAGTCCTGGATCTATTTATACGGGCATTTGTAAATTACAACCAGGTGAATATATTGAGATTGAAAGTAAAAAGCATATAGGTGATTTTTACTGGCGGTCGGATTACACTGAAAGTTCTTTATCAAAGAAAACATTGATGGAACAAGTTCATGCGCAACTAGAACAGTCTGTCGCAGTTTGTGTGCCTGATCAGCAAACAGGTGTTTTTTTAAGTGGAGGGCTTGATAGTAGTACGGTAACAGGTTTTTATCAAAAAATTGCTGATCATAAAGTGGATGCATTTACTATGGGCTTTGATGCTGAAGGCTATGATGAAATGGCTTATGCTCGAATAGTAGCAGCTCATTTTAAAATAAATTTACATGAATATTATGTAACACCTGTAGATGTTTTAAATGCTATTCCGTTAATTGCTCAAACTTATGATGAGCCTTTTGGTAATGCTTCAGCTGTACCCAGTTATTATTGTGCTAAATTTGCTCGTGAAAGAGGTATGACGCGATTGTTGGCTGGAGATGGAGGGGATGAAATATTTGCCGGAAATAGCCGTTATGCAAAACAAAAGCTATTTGAATATTATAGCTTTCTACCAGGTTGTGTAAAAGCAGTCGTAGAGCCTATCGCGAATACAATACCTTATTTAGGAAAATTACAAAGTTATATTGAACAAGCAAATATTAATATGCCTGATCGTTTAGAAACGTATAACTTTTTACATCGTAGTCCATTATTGGATTTTTTTACTGAAGACTTTCTAAAACAAATTGATCCTGAGTTACCAATTGAAAACAGTAGATTAACTTATAATCGAGCTAACACAGATGATTTTGTAAAGAGGATGCTCCACTTAGATGGAAAATTTACATTGGCAGATAATGATTTAAGAAAAGTTAATGGTATGTGTGAGCTTGCTGGCGTAATGGTGCAATATCCGATGTTACAAGAAGATCTGGTGAAATTTTCTGCTGGAATTCCATCGAAATGGTTAATGCAGGGCTTTGAATTACGTTCATTTTATAAGGAAAGTATGCGAAATTTTTTACCTAAAGAAACTTTAACTAAAAGTAAACAAGGATTTGGATTACCTTTTGGAGTTTGGATGGCTCAAGATAAAGAGTTAAAACAATTTTCTTTAGATAATTTATTCAGCTTTTCAAAACGAGGAATTGTAAATCCAGTTTATATAAAAAATATAATTCAATTACATCAAGAGGGACATTCTTCTTATTATGGCGTCATGATTTGGTTATTAATAATGTTGGAGCAGTGGTTTATTGCTCATCAAGTTTCATAATATAACATTATTAATTCTATGATTAATTGTCTTTAAGAAATGTCCAGCAAGTTTTCGAAAAGTAATTTTAGCGCATCATGATAGATGAAAAACACAAGAAACTAGAGTTAATAAAAATAGGTGTGAAGTAAATCATAATCAAATTAAGCAGAAGGTTATAACTTGGAAGATAAGAAAGTTTTACTAATTGTAGAAGATGATCTTGGTCTACAAAAACAATTAAAATGGAGTTTTGAATCATATCACACGGTAATTGCTGGCAATAGAAGTGAAGCTGTGGCTGCCTTAAGAAGGTTTGTGCCTAGTGTGATTACATTAGACTTAGGATTACCTCCAGATGCAGCTAATGCAAGCGAAGGCTTAAAAACTTTGCAAGAAATTCTCGAGCTAGCTCCTGCAACAAAAATAATTGTCGTCACTGGTAATGATGATAGGGCAAATGCTGTTAAAGCTGTAGCGATGGGTGCTTACGATTTTTATCAAAAACCTATTGATACAGATATATTAAATTTAATTATAGAACGCGCTTTTCAGTTAAATAAGTTAGAAAATGAACATCAATTATTGCAGAAAAAAACAACTGAACCATTAGTAGGTCTCATTACCTCATGTAAAAAAATGCAGGATTTATGTCGCACTATTGAAAAAATTTCACCTACTAGTGCAACAGTATTATTAATGGGTGAAAGTGGTACTGGAAAGGAAGTGCTCGCAAAAGCAATACATCGATTAAGTGATCGCTCTACTCAAGCCTTTGTAGCAGTAAATTGCGCAGCTATTCCTGAAAATTTGTTAGAAAGTGAGCTATTTGGTTATGAAAAAGGTGCATATACTGGAGCGTCTCAGAAAACAAAAGGCAAAATAGAATATGCAAATAAGGGAACTTTATTTTTAGATGAAATTGGCGATCTGCCTTTTTTATTACAATCAAAATTATTGCGCTTTTTGCAAGAAAGAACTATAGAGCGTATTGGGGGGAGACAAGAAATTCCAATTGATGTACGTATTATTTGCGCTACCCATCAAAATTTAGAAGACCATATTAATAAAGAAAAATTTAGGTTAGATTTGTATTATCGAATTAGTGAGATAATCATTGATATTCCACCATTAAGGGAGAGGGAAGGAGATGCAATAACAATTGCAACTGCTTTTTTGAAAAAATATTGCCTGATACATAATAAAAAAATAAAAAGTTTTAGTATAGAAGTTGCAGCAGCTATTGAAGCTTATTCATGGCCAGGAAATATCAGAGAACTTGAAAATAAAATTAAAAGAGCAGTTATTTTATCAGATGATGTCAATATTACCTTCAACGATTTAGAGCTTGAAAAAAACACTGATATTGCAATGCCTGTTAATTTAAAAGAAGTGCGGGAGTCAGCGGAAATTATTGCTATAAAAAAAGCCTTAGTTCATAGCAACAATAATGTATCTAATACTGCAAAACTTCTTGGTGTAACTAGGCCTACGCTATATAGCCTAATTGAAAAATATGGATTACAAATAAATGAATAATTTAAGTGCAGGTAATCAGAATGTTAAAAAAGAAGAAAATTTTGAAACTAAAAATCAATGGTTATTAGGGATAATTGTTATATTGCTACTAATGTTATATATGCCTACCTTATTGTGGTTATGGGGCAGATGGACTATGAGTGTTTGGCAAAATGGCCACGGAATTTTAGTGTTTGCCTTAGTGATATATTTAATATGTAGAGAATTACAAAAATTAAAATACTTACCCGCAAGTTCTAATTCGTGGGGGTACCTTATCTTAATTCCGAGTTTATTATTATATATGCTCGATACTGGCATTAACACTCAATTACTGTCTAGTTTTTCAATGTTTTTGTCGCTCATCGGTTTGTCATTGTTGTTTTTAGGTGAGGTAAAAACAAAGGCCATACTTTTTCCTTTATTAACAATGTTACTTACATTGCCGATCCCTTTAGTTTTTACAGAAACTATTCATCTTATGCTCAGGCATATTGCGACAAAAAGTGTTGCATTTATCTTAAATCAAGTGGGTATACCCGTTTTTACAAGTGGAACATTATTAGAAATAGAGGGCGGTACATTAATGGTAGCTGATGCCTGTAGTGGTTTTGCAACGCTTTATGCAGCAATCACCATTGCGATTCTGACGGCTTATTTTTGTACCTCTACAGAAAGGAGAATAATACTCTTGGTGATAGCCGCTCCTCTTGCTATAGGTGTCAATATAATAAGAGTTTTAGTGCTCGCATTATTAGTTAATTACTATGGACTGAATATTTTAGCGACATCAGCTCATGAGTTATCGGGCTTATTAACCTTTATAGTGGCTTTACCTATAATATTTATCATAGGGAAAAATCCTATTAATAATAAAAATATAATTGAAAAAAATCTATGATATCTACACGCCATGCACCATTAGTATTATTTATCATCATGTTGGCATTGATTCCTACGATTATTCATAGTTATTTGGAATTAAAAATAGGCGATAATTTATCGACTCGTCATATTAGCCAAGTATTAGGTTCTTATGTTTCAAAGCCTAGTCAACGTAAACCAGGATGGGGTGAAGATACTTTTGCTTGTTATGATTGGTTCGAACGCATTTATACAAATCAACAAGGTAAATCAGTACGTTTTTTTGTAGGACGGTCTTATGATCATAAAAAGCTGTATCATCATCCAGAACTTGCGCTGTCTTACGGTAAAGATCTAAGGATGGTTGGAGAAATACAATATTCTGAACAACCTACCGTAGCCGTTAAACTTCTGGCTAACGAAACGAAACCTGTTATAGCTGCTTATGCATTATTATATGATAAGCAATTTGTTGGCAATGCTATTACCCATCAAATAATGAGTTCAATCATGCAACTGATTACGCCAAGGAAGCCAATGACATTATTTTATGTCGAAGAAGAAAATGCGTCTGCGAAAACTATATTCAGTGAAACTGATGCGGCATTAATTCTTGAAAGAGCTATTAAAGACTTTTTAAATAACGACTTAAAAAACGATTAAGATTAATCAGATATAAATAAATCTACTCTAAAGCATAAATTTTCATTTTATAAAGTTGTGTACTTATAATCTATTAGTAGAGTAGCAATGGCCCACTTAGCATTACACTTTACTATGACTTTAGTTAACAGCAATTTATTTAATTTGTGTTTGTTAGCTTTAGTGCCATTGAATTTAAATACTTGAAAATTTTTTTTATCAAAGGTAATTATTTGGCACTTTTTAATAGCTGATTGACATAGACAAAGCAGCGCTAAAAAAAAGCACAAGGGTTCATGCTGATAAAGCCTATTGCAGTCAAAGTCATCGTGAAGCACTTAAAGAACGTGGACTTAAAAACGGTATATAGGACAAATCAGTCAGAAATAAACCGCCGACTAAGAGACAATTATAGTGCAACTGAAAAATCACTCGGGTTTGTTATGTGGTCGAAAGAACCTTTGGTAGCCAAGAGCGCTGGCTTGGCTCCAAAATCTTGAGATATGTCGGTTTGGACAAAACTCACGCTTGGCATATTCTGCAAGCGATGGCTTACAATTTGATAAAGTTGCCCTTTTTGTATGTTAAATGTGGGTAGCTACAGCCAAATTGCGCCTTTTAACCTGAAATTGGCGCAAAAATACCATTGTTTTCTGATTATATAACTAAAATATACTCATTTAAGCCCATTTTTTAAAAAATAAAGGCAGTTTCGGAGTTATTTTAAAAAAAGTTGGTTTTGCAAAGGAGGAAGGTCTCTATATACTTTAATATCATTGCGACCTGCAGTTGGATACCCACTAAATTTCTTGATCGGAGAACTAATCTAAATAACTACGATGCAATTTTTTTTTAGTCACTAACAAGCAATTTTATGATTGCTTGTTATGTAGATCTAAATAAAATATAGCATCTATTATTATTAAACAGACTTGAACTTAACTACTATGCCTTCTTTTGATATTATTTCTGAATTTGATAGCCACGAAGTAAAAAACGCCATTGACCAAGCTAACAA
Organism: Crenothrix polyspora; assembly: GCA_945902915.1. GTDB lineage: Bacteria > Pseudomonadota > Gammaproteobacteria > Methylococcales > Methylomonadaceae > Methylobacter_C. Next base: position 12,199 of record CAMDNJ010000013.1, read on the forward strand.
AGAAGTGACGACACGCTTTGACTTTAAAGGCTCAAATTCAAATTTTGAACTCACTGACGATAAACTGGTTATGGTTAGTGAATCCACTTTTCAGTTACAACAAATGTTTAGTGTGGTCTGTTCAAAACTTAGTCGACGCGGCATTGATGTCGGCTGCATGGAAGTCGGCGATGCTAAAGGTAGCGGCAAAATGATGCGCCAAGAAATCACCCTAAAACAAGGTTTAGATTCATTATTCGCGAAGAAAATAGTGAAGCTCATTAAAGACAAAAAACTAAAAGTCCAAGCCGCCATTCAAGGCGACAAAGTGCGTGTTACTGGTAAAAAACGCGACGATCTTCAAGAGGTTATTCAAATGCTCAGAGATGAAAAACTTGAGATGCCCTTACAGTATGATAATTTTAGAGATTAACTAAGATAACCTTCAATACCTTAGTGGCATTGAAGGTTAAAACTATTTCCAAAGCGCAGCGGTGAATCACCTAAGCACAAAGCTATTTACTTTAAAAAGCCTTTAAACATCCCCCCTTAAACTTATTTTCTTTAACTTTCGAACACCTTGTTCATGTTTTGTTAAACTATATTTTGACAAGGCAGTGCTTAGTTGTTACATTATTGTGAAATTATTAATAAACAAATCGTTAATAATAGCTACACTATGTTACTAAAGCTTAGGCTTTAAATATTTGATGTTTTCGGGAGTTTTTGTTATGTCTTATTTCAATGAACCGTTATTAAAACAAGACCTTAATGCCTTAGTCTTTAACAGTGGTATTGAAACCGCAAAAAATTCGGATAATGAAAGTCAAGAATTTTTACCTAAAGATAATAGCAATTTTGAACTAGCGCAGTTGTTAAGCATCGAGAAGACTAACCTTATTGATGCACTTGCTCAATTTCCTGCTACAGCACTTTGGTTGATTAATAAATATACAGAAAATTTCTCTAGCACTGAAAAAGAAGACTTGGCAATTGAACCTGCCCTATCGTCGACTTTAATAGACATAAAAAAACAATTTCAAGCATTGAGTGTTAACACTTCAACCCATACGATCGATAAGGTTGATAATAAAAATCTAGTTTTGGCGTTACAGCTATTTCCTTTTTCTTTTCATGACTTGACTGAACTTATCAATATCTTTGCTTATAGCTATAAATACAGAGAAATATACTGCCAAGCCTCTACTAAAAACTCTGATGATAAGATCAACATATTACTTAAAAGACTGGAAGCATCAAATCATCACAAACCTATAAGCGCTACTCAGTGGCTAGCTAGCCTTACTAATTATGATGAGCAGTTTTTATTCCTATGCAGCAGTGATATGCATAAATATTACACTAATGCCGTACTTTATGAACATAACTGGCTTAATTTAAGAAAAAAATTGGCTACTGCCAATACAAGATTAGTATTATTTATTGCTAATCAATATAAGGGTAGTTTTTTAGATTTTGATGACCTTGTTCAGGAAGGACAGTCCGGCTTATTAAAGGCTATTGATAGATATGATTATCGCTTAGGCTTTCAATTTTCAACCTATGCAGGCTATTGGATTAGACAAGCTATATCAAGAGCGCTATCTCGATGCGAAAGAGTAGTGAGAATTCCTTGCGGAAGAATTGGAACCATTAATAAAGTATTTCGTACTAAAGACCAATTCCTTAATCGTACAGGTAGAGAACCGACTACTAAAGAGTTGGCCGAACACACGGAATTAACAAGCAATGAAGTCCATGATGTTTTATCAATGTCTCAATATGCCATGTCTTTTGAAGGCTCAATTGAAGATGGGGAAAGCTCATTTGCACCGATTGATTTTCTAGAGCAACAGACATTTACACCTGCATTTATAGATATAGCAAAAACTGAGCTTGATAATATTTTTAATAAAGCACTAAAAATACTTAACCCACGAGAAGCTAGAGTTATATGCTGTCATTTTGGTATTGAAGTAGACAAAGAAATGACCTTGCACGAAATTGGCTTAGAGCTTGATTTAACTCGCGAACGTGTCAGACAAATTCAAGTGATCGCCTTAAATAAAATAAAACGCAATTTCGGCGAGCAATTAGTGAATTTTTTATAATGTACAAAATCATTAAACAAAGCTACTATAAAATCCTACAAAATGACTAGGATTTTTGAATAACATTTCAAGCTGATAAAAGGATAGCATCGGAACATTTCGTTTTGAATGCAGTTGTAGGTAATCGCAATACTACAGTTAGCCCTTAGGGGATTTGGAGATTAGAACCATGAAAAAATACATACAAACCACTCTACTTTGGAGCGTGGTGTTGGTAGGTGCATTTCTTATCTATAACCGCATAAACACGACGCCGGCCATAGATGAATCTATCGCCTATTCTGACTTTATTTACAAGGTTAAAAATAAATTAGTAGATCGAGTTGAAATAGCAGGGTCTGCTATAAAACTACGCACCTCTGATGGTCAAAACCTTGAAACATTTAACCCTAATGATCCACATTTAATTGATGATCTTTTAGGTGCTGGCGTACAAATAAGAACAAAACCACCTGCACAACAATCGGTATTCATGCAAATGTTTATCTCGTGGTTCCCTATGCTACTTTTAATTGCAGTTTGGGTTGTGTATCTGCGTAAAAATCAAGGTGCCGGCATGGGTGGTAATGCATTTGGAAAAAGCAAAGCCAAGTTGCTGGAAGAAGATAAATTAACGGCTACTTTTGCAGATGTTGCTGGCTGTGAAGAAGCAAAAGAAGATGTCGCTGAGCTAGTTGATTTCTTAAAAGATCCACAAAAATTTCAAAAGCTAGGTGGAAAAATTCCACGTGGCATTTTAATGGTTGGCCCTCCAGGAACAGGAAAAACACTAATAGCAAGAGCCATTGCCGGTGAAGCGGGTGTGAAATTCTTTACGGTTTCTGGCTCTGATTTCGTGGAAATGTTTGTTGGTGTTGGCGCTTCCAGAGTAAGAGACATGTTTGCCCAAGCTAAAGAACACTCACCTTGCATCATATTTATTGATGAAATAGATGCCGTCGGTCGTCAAAGAGGCGGCGCAGGCATGGGTGGCGGTAATGATGAACGCGAACAAACCTTGAATCAATTATTAGTAGAAATGGATGGATTCACGGGCAACGAAGGCGTTATTGTCATTGCCGCGACTAACCGTGCCGATGTTTTAGATAAAGCCTTGCTCAGACCGGGTCGCTTTGACCGTGAGGTTAATGTTGGCTTACCCGATGTGCGTGGCCGCGAACAAATATTGAATGTACACATTAAGAAAGTTCCGGCAGCGGATGATGTAAAGTTAAAAGATATTGCAAGAGGAACGTCTGGCTTTTCAGGGGCTGAATTAGCCAATGTAGTCAATGAAGCGGCACTATTTGCAGCTAGATCTAACAAAGTGCAAGTCAGCATGAGTGATCTTGAAAAAGCTAAAGATAAAATACTCATGGGTGCTGAAAAACGCACGATGGTGATGACCGAAGAAGATAAATTATTAACGGCTTACCATGAAGCCGGTCATTGTATAGTTGGTGAATCATCTCCGGATCATGATCCTGTTTATAAAGTCAGTATTATGCCTAGAGGCAGAGCTTTAGGCATCACTATGTTCTTGCCTGAAAGAGACCAATATAGTGCTAGTAAACGCAAGCTAGAAAGCCAAATAGCTAGCTTGTTTGGCGGCAGGATTGCAGAACTCATGATTTATGGTGGTGATCGTGTAACGACTGGTGCATCTAATGACATTGAACGCGCCACTGAACTAGCGCGCAACATGGTGACTCGCTGGGGATTTTCAGAAAAACTCGGTCCCTTGGTTTATGGTGAACAAGGTGGTCAGTCCTTTATGGGACACCCAGGAACTCAAGGCAGCAAAGTGTCTGGAATCGTTGCCGAACATATTGATGAAGAGATTCGTGCAGTCATAGATTGTAACTATCAACGTGCAGAAACTATTTTACAAGAAAACATCAGCATACTTCATAAAATGGCAGATGCGTTGATGAAATGGGAAACCATAGATAAAGATCAGATTGATGATTTGATGGCCGGTAATGAACCACGACCACCACAAGACATTGATAATCTATCTACCCAAAAGCAAAGTTTTACCCAGCAGGACAAAGTCGATGTTAAACCGATAAAAACTAATATTGACAAGAATAAACCTGCTGGACAAGTTTGAGGTGCGTTCATTTTATAGGGGCTTAACAGCCCCTTTTTTTTGTAATACATTTTAGATTAATTTAAGTCAACTCCGTATAAAATTTGCAATGCAATCGCTTCAGCCATTGTTTTGCAAAACAGCGCTACCCACAAAACGATTGCAACGATTGTGTCGATGTTGCAGTAGGTTGGGCTAACGGCTCTATCGTTAACCCAACATTGATGTCGGGTAGTGTGGGTTGCGAAAAGCATGCAACCCAAGCTACACCGATTGGAGTGCAATAGCTTCAGCTATTGCTTTTTAAAACAGCTAAAGCTGTTTTACTCCAAACACACAGAATATTTAGTTTATTGCTGTAACACTGCGGTTACAACAAAATCTTATCTGACTTACGCGATCATACAGCTTTATAAAACATCTAACTTAGCGTAAGCAAGCATTAGCCATTTAACACCCGCAGGCTTGAAATTAATTTGCACACGCTCCTGAGCGCCATCACCCTCTATTTGCAAAATAACACCCTCGCCAAATTTAGCATGATGAACACGCTGTCCAAGCTTATACTTGCTCTGAGTCTGAAACATCGCTGGCTTTGCTTGAACGGCAGTCACTGGACGACTAATAGTGGCACGCATCCGCACCTCTTGTAATAATTCAGCAGGTATTTCACGCAAAAAGCGTGATGGCCTAGGATAGGTTTCGCGTCCGTATAAACGCCTTGATTCTGCATAGGTCAAATACAGTTGCTGCATAGCTCTAGTCATACCCACGTAACATAAGCGGCGCTCTTCCTCTAAGCGACCAGTATCATCTACAGACTGCTGTGACGGGAATAAACCTTCTTCCAGACCTACCAGAAACACCTGCTTAAACTCTAGGCCTTTAGCACTGTGCAAGGTCATTAGCTGAACACAATCTTCTGATGCTTCTGATTGGCTAACACCTGCCTCTAAGGCGGCATAACTCAGAAACATATCGACTTCGCCCAATTTATCTTCATTATCTTGATCAAACTCAAAGAGCTTAGCGGCATTAACCAGCTCTTCTAAGTTTTCTATTTTCTCCTCGCCTTTATCCATTTTTTCATTTTGATACAAAGCCATTAGTCCGCTTTTTTCAGCGATACGCTTAACCTTTTCTTCCAAGGCCTGCTCTTCGATATCCTTAGCTAAGAACTTAATCAACTCCAAAAAGCCAATCAGCGCATTAGTCGCACGTGCGGACATAGTGCGTTGATTAATCAATAAAATGGCAGCCGCCCATAAAGAAACACTTTGATCACGCGCAATGCTCCGCATCTCATCCAGGGCTTTTGCACCAATGCCACGAGTCGGTGTATTAATGACGCGCTCAAATGAAGCATCATCATCACGGTTGGCGATCAAGCGTAAATAAGCCAAGGCATTTTTAATTTCAGCGCGGTCAAAAAAGCGCAAACCACCATAAACGATGTAAGGTGTACCTGTAGCCATCAACTTTTCTTCAAATTGACGCGACTGGGCGTTTGAGCGATATAAAATAGCTGTATCACTGCGTAAACCACCTTCATTGACCCACGCTCGAATACGATCCACGACAAAATAGGCTTCATCCTGCTCATTAAAAGCGGCATACAAGGAAATTAAATCGCCATCACCGGCATCCGTCCACAGCTCCTTACCCATACGTCCTGTATTGTTGGCGATAACCTTGTTTGAAGCCTTTAAAATAGTACCGGTAGAGCGGTAATTTTGCTCTAATTTGACGACTTGATGATTAGGATAATGCTGTTGAAAGCTATAGATATTTTCAATTTTAGCGCCACGCCAGCCATAAATAGATTGATCGTCATCACCGACTACAAACAGATTATCCTTGCCGTCGGTTAATAAGCGTAACCAAGCGTATTGTATGGTGTTGGTATCTTGAAACTCATCTACATGCACCTGTGTGAAACGTTGCTGATAAAATTCAAGCACATCAGCGTTATCGCGCAATAACTCATGAGCTCGCAACAGCAGTTCGGCAAAATCGACTAAACCCGAACGATCGCATAACTCTTCATAGGCCTTATAGATGATTAATCGTTGGCGTTCATGGCTATCGCCTGTTTCAACACAATGTCTAGCTCGTATACCTTCATCTTTCTGCGCATTGATGTACCACTGCATTTCCTTAGGCGGCCATTGCTTATCGTCAAAATTAAGTGTGCTTAACAAGCGTTTAATGACTCTTAATTGATCGCCAGAATCCATGACCTGAAACGTTTCTGGCAAGCGTGCCTGCTTGGCATGTCGCCTTAGAAGACGATGAGCGATACCATGAAACGTCCCTATCCAAAGGTTGTGTGCAGAAATACTGAGCAAGTCTTCAATTCTGCCGCGCATTTCTTTGGCGGCTTTATTAGTAAATGTTACCGCTAAGATGCTATGCGCTGAGACGCCTTCTACTTTAATCTGCCAAGCGATACGATGTACTAATACGCGCGTCTTACCACTGCCCGCGCCCGCCAATACCAGCATGGCTTGAGGAGGCGCAGTCACCGCTAGTCGCTGAGCATCATTTAAAGAATTAATTATTGTTGTTACATCCATTATTGTATTATCACTTGCACATTTTTTAGAGCTGTGTATATTGCCTTTAGCTTTGCAATGTTCGAGTTCATTATTGTTGGGCTACCATAATAACGATTACACAGAAGGGGATTAAGATGAGTTTTGATTATAAACGCATGACTAAATTTGAACACAATATAGGCGAAAAGGAAAAAAAATACCGTCTATACGCTGGCGCTGCATTAATTGCAATTTCGATTTTCACAGCGTCCATAGCATTATTGCTAGTAGGCATGGTTCTGGTTGGAACCGGTTTTTCAGGCTGGTGTCCAGCTTATTCTGGCATGGGAAAAAACACCTGCGACACTTCAGCAAACGATAATACTTCTGAAGAAAATTAAAAGCGAAAGGCGAAAGGCTTATAAGCACCGTGCTTTGCCTTTTGCCTTTGTTATTCTTCTTTATGAAACTCGCCTTCTAACACATTAGCTTTAGCAGTTTTTTCTTGGAAAACACCGCTGGCTTGAATAAGATGCTTTTCAAGTACATATTGCGCTATTTTTTTTCGTAAACTTGGCACTAAGCAAGCAAAACCGATAAGATCAGTAATAAAGCCAGGCGTTAATAATAAAGCACCACCCAACAAAATAATTGGTCCTTCAATCATTTCATAAGCAGGAATAATACCTTGCCTCAGACTTTCCTGAAATCGCCTAAAAGTCGAAAAGCCTTGTTGCCGCAATAACCATGCACCCAATGTTGCTGTAAACACGACCAGAAAAATAGTCCAAAAAGCACCGATAACACTACCAACTTCTAGCAATAGATAAATTTCTGCAAAAGGGATGATCAATACGACCAGAAATATTATTTGAAAAATTTTCATCGGCGAACTCTCATTGCAAAAGGAAAGACTAAATTCTGGCTGTGCCTGAACTTTTCTAGTATTGCCAACAATATAAAGGCAATTTGCTTTAATTTCTAGGATAATATCCTTATTTCATTTGTCATTGGCTAGAATGTCCATTCCCTATCAAATAATTCTTTGTACGTGTCCTGATAAAGACAGCGCTGAGATGCTTGCTCACTTATTGGTCAATGAGCAATTAAGCGCTTGTGTGAATATATTGCCCGGCATTAGTTCTATTTACTGGTGGCAAGGACAATCAACTTCAGCTCAAGAATATTTATTATTGATTAAAGCCCATAAAGATCATTATCAGGCTATTGAAACCAACATAAAAGCACAGCACCCATACGAACTTCCTGAAATTATTGCCGTTTCTATTGAAAACGGTTTACCCGAATATTTGCACTGGATTGATTCATGCCATTCACACATCTAATTTTCTTTTGTTTATTGCTGATCAGTAAGCTAGCATTTGCCATTGATAACAACGAGCTCTTAGCTCCAGAGCAAGCATTCATCATTTCCGCTAAAGCCGTCAGTGCTGATCAGCTAGAAATTTCTTGGGATATTGCCGATGGTTATTATCTGTACCGCGACAAGCTGAAATTCATCTCTAAAACAGACGAAATCCAATCAGTGACGCCAGCCTTTCCTGAGGGCAAAACTAAGCATGATGAATATTTCGGTGATATGGTTGTTTACTACAATAAGCTGACCATTCCCGTATCGTTAATCTCAAATGGCGGAGCGTCCATAAAACTGTTGGTGCAATATCAAGGCTGCGCTGATAAAGGCATTTGCTATCCGCCGCAGAAAAAAACGTTTGATTTAGCTCTGCCGAAGGCAACTATTAGCTCTAGTAATCAAATTGATGCATTGTTTAAACCCAAAGCGCCAGTAGACGGCTTATTGCCCGCAGAACAGGCTTTTCGGTTTTTTGCAGCCCTTAACGAGTCAGGTGCAATAAAGGTTTCTTGGGAAATAGCTCCAGGTTATTATTTATATCGTGAAAAAATTCAGCTGGAATTAAGTAGTTCAGAAGGCAGTCGCTTAGGCGATTATGCCATCCCTAGAGGCGCGCCTAAACACGATGAAGCCTTTGGTCAAGTTGAAATATTCCACGAGCAACTGAGCTTTGAACTGCCGGTAATTCGCACTCAGCCCACAGCGCAAAGCCTTACCTTATTAGCCAATTTTCAAGGTTGTGCGGATCGTGGCGTTTGTTATCCGCCGATGAGCCAAAAAATCGACTTGGCACTACCTGCAAGCGCCATTACCGATGACGTAGTTGCACCTAAGCTTTCCGAACAAGACCAAATCGTGACAGCGCTCAAACAAGACAGCTTAACCATGACCTTGCTAAGCTTTTTTGGCTTCGGGTTACTGTTATCGTTGACGCCCTGTATTTTCCCCATGATTCCGATTCTATCCGGCATTATCGTAGGACACGGCAATCATATTACCACCACTCGCGCCTTCTTACTGTCGCTTAGCTATGTCATGGCTTCCGCTTTGACTTACACAGTATTTGGCGTACTTGCGGCTTTATTTGGCGGCAACTTGCAGGCCACGTTTCAGCAACCTTGGATAATCGGCTTGTTCAGCAGCATTTTTGTCTTACTGTCCTTATCCATGTTTGGCTTTTACGAGTTAGAGATCCCTAACTGGCTGAAAACTAAATTGCATAATTCCAGCATAAGACATCGTGATGGTTCACTCTGGGGTGCTGCGATTATGGGCGCTTTGTCATCGTTGATTGTAGGCCCGTGTGTCGCCGCACCCTTGGCAGGTGCGCTGATTTATATAGGCCAAACTGGTGATGCATTATTGGGTGGTAGCGCCTTATTTGCGATGGGCTTGGGTATGGGTGTGCCCTTATTACTATTAGGCGCTTCTGCTGGCAAATTATTGCCCAAAGCCGGAACCTGGCTGTACGCCACTAAAGCCGTATTCGGCGTTATTATGCTAGCTATGGCTGTGTGGATGTTAAGTCGCATCTTGCCAGCCGCCATTATCATCCTACTCTGGGCCATGTTACTGATACTGCCAGCCATCTACCTCAAGGCCATCGACCCTTTACCTGAACAGTGCTCAGGTTGGCACAAATTATGGAAAGGCATCGGTTTAATGATGCTCGCCTACGGCCTACTATTATTAATTGGTTTCAGCATGGGCAATAACAACCCCTTAAAACCACTACAAGGCTTAGGCGTCAATAATGCGCAGGCAGCCGAACCAGGTCTGGTTTTTAAACGTGTCGCTTCGTTAGCGGCACTGGAAACCGAAATCTTGCAAGCCAGCGCTAAGCATCAAGCCATCATGCTGGATTTTTATGCGGACTGGTGTATCTCTTGCAAAGAAATGGCCGCCTACACCTTTACTGACCCTAAAGTGAAACAAGCCTTAGCCGGTGTCGTATTACTGCAGGCAGATGTCACCAACAATAATGCCGATGACCAAACCTTGTTAACAAAATTTAATCTCATTGGCCCACCCGCTATTTTATTTTTTGGCACAGATGGCAAAGAAATTACTGCGCAGCGAGTAATAGGCTATCAAGAGACAGAAAGTTTTATCAAAACCTTGCAACGAGTTAAATTATGAAAACAACCGGACTCATCTTGATTGCCGTCGCAGTTTTGGCTTTGGGCGGGGGCATTATTGCTAGAGGTTTATTGTCATCGACAGATCAAGTTAGCACTACGTCCTTACCCGACTTTACCTTACCCGATGTCTCTGGTCAGCCACATGCTATTTCAGAATGGCAAGGCAAACTAAGAGTGATTAACTTTTGGGCGACTTGGTGCGGGCCTTGCCTCAAAGAAATTCCAGAATTTATCGAACTGCAAAACCACTATGCCGATAAAGGTCTGCAATTTATCGGCATTGCCGTAGATAGCCCAGAAGCCGTAGCAACCTATCTAAGTTCCATCAACATCAACTACCCTATGTTGGTTGGTGACATGCCCGCTATCAGCATCGCTCATGAACTGGGCAATCACATCGATGCCGTGCCTTTTACCGTCATTGTTAATCAACAAGGACAAATCATCCATCAACATGCCGGTGAGTTTTCTAAAGAGAAAATACTGGAAGTCATTACGCCGTTGCTTAATTAAGCATCGGTACACTTTCTGCAAGACTCCGTAGCCTCGATGAAACGCAGTGGAATCGAGGGGGTTCGGAGTGCTGTAAAACCTCGATTCCGCCTTGCTAAATCTAGGCATTTGCTGAGTCGTTTAGGAAGTCACCGTTAACTTTTCAATGATAATTAGTTAGATGTTAGGACAGCAAACAGTCGTACAGGCAATACCTAAAAATAGCAGGGCATAAAAAATCCCCACGAAAAAATTTAAGTAGGGATTAGCTTCAAAGTTTCGTTTGTGGCGGATTGTTTGACGGCCAATCTACTTTACGTGTTTTTTTTCTGAGCAAAACACCAAAACCTAAAAGTCCTAATGTTAGTAACGCAATAGAAGTAGGCTCTGGAATTGTAGGTGGCGGATCTATTATTGTCGCATAAAGCTCTTCTTGAACTGTCCCTCCACGTGAAGATAATGTGTTCGCTTTCTCAAACGTGACTAAGTAGTAACCATAGGTGAGTGACGCCGGTGCTTTAAAAGTAATATAATCAACTGTGCCATTGCCTGGGGATACCCATGAGTAAGCAAGAGAGTTTTTCTTTTGGACGCCATTGAATGTAAAAGTAAAGTCAAGTTCTCCTGTGATTGGCGTGTTTTGTGCATAATATTCATTAACGCCCACTTGGAAACTTAAGGTTGCTACATCCTGCGGGGCATTAGATCCCCCGGTATCGCCCGAATGTCCAGTTATAAATAATTTATCCAATTGTGAGTTAATCTGATCGCCTATGCTTCCGACATATTCACTAGACATACTCCATGCTAAAGGATGGGCATTTACCGTAGCACAGCCAAGCGACAGCACTAAAGAAATAGCTAAAGTAACATAAGTTTTTTTCATAAATAAAATCCTAAATACAAGGTTAAAAATAATAATCGAATGGGTGAATGATTTAACGTAAGTGATTATTTTACATGCTGTAAATTCCTTTATAGCCCATATAGTTGGCTTTAGCGAAAAGTTTGTGTTTGACGAAATTTCGTTGTATATGACATTGATTTAAATTAATTTTCTGTTTTCTCTTGAAAATTAAACTTTGCTAAAACGCGTAACCTTTAGAGCATCGCTAGCGTCTTACGTCGCATGATTGAGATTTTATAGTCAAAAATCATTAAATGTTAAAGACGGGGTTGCAAACCCTCACCCCGCTGAGATGTATAAACACAGTAGGAACAGGTCGCGACCTGTTCCTACATGCACACGATTTATTTCAATTTCTTAGGCTATCCAGCTACCGAAACACTAACTACATCACTCCACTGCCCCACCTGTTCATCATGCAAGCGATAAATAGCCTTATATTTCCAGATAGCACTAGCCCCCAATGCCGGTAAGGGTGAGTTGTCGGTGGTGTTAGGTGCGCTGTTGATATTGAGTAAGACAAAATTATTACCATCGCCTCTATCTACCCAGATTTCTAGGGCGCTGGCTTGGCCTTTGGTCCAGATGATAATCGGATGGCTCGCTTGATTTTGTACTGTTAATATAGGCTTCCAAGTGCTGGAATCTATGACTTGAGTGCTGCCGATTAGCCATAAATCTTGACCTATGGCGGGGGTATAGTTTTTATGGGTTTTAATATGTGCAACTAGGGCGGTAAGTCTTGGAATAATACCGGGGTTAACAGCCGATGGAACGGGATTAAGCCGTTCTAATAAGATCGGCCAATCTGCAGAGCCGCTACCGCCATCACGTAGTGCATTTTTATAGGCCGTCCAATGTTGGCCGTAAGCCAGTACATCCGCTTGTGTATGCAGCGTATAGCGAAAGGCATCGGCATCAGCCTTGAGCGTTGCAACATCAACAGCGCTGACGTCCAGTAATGCCGCATAGCGAGGCATTGCTGCGGCAAAATGATCGAACATGTCGGCTTTGCCGTTGTCGGTCGTGGGCATAAAATAATTTATAGTCATAATGCTTAAGCTCCTTACGGTTGATTTACAAAGGTGGTATTACAGTGTCCAGTGGGTGTAGCGGTAATGCTTCACAGTCGTCTAGCTACGATGGCTAGTCGACTTTGCGTGACAAAATGTTATCTGGCTGTCATTGCTAGTGGTCTAGCTGCGTTTAAATGTGCTCTGGCAATGCCTAAATGTAGTCTAGCAGTGCCTAAATGATGCCTAGCCGGCATAGATTGTTTTTTATTTGTGTTTAAATGATAACTAGCAATGCCAGCTAGGGCTCGCAATAGCGCAGCCAGATAACTGGCAAGCATTCATAAAAAATTAATTATGAGGCCCTTACATCCCGATAGAGTGGCCAGAGGCCGAGAAAATAGTAAAGTCATAGGGCAAAAATAATGCCCGAGCTTTTAGCTAGGAAAATATGGGTTGTGCATAAGCATAATCATAAAGGCGAGAAACAGCAAGATAAAGTGTAATTAATATCTACTTCTAGGATAAGTCGCAATCAGCCCCTAGCTACACTCGACTCGCGCAAACCATGCCTAGAGTCAAAATGATGAAAAAAGCTAACTAACAGCCGACAATCTGTCGCTATCATTTGTTAAAAACAGAATGTCTGGACAAAATATTACAAAACGGTAAAATTACGCGCTGTTATCATCCATAAGCTGAGTTAAATACCTAAATGGCGACGATTACCGTTTTAAATGGTCCAAACTTAAATCTATTGGGTATCCGAGAGCCTAGCTTATATGGCAATAAAACCCTCGCTGATATTCGTGACTCGCTAGAAATCAAAGCGACTGCATTAAATCATCAACTAGATTTTTATCAAAACAATGCCGAACATGACATTATTGAATTGATACACTTAGCTTACCAAAAACACACGGATTTCATCATTATTAACCCTGCTGCCTTTACTCATACCAGCGTGGCGATCCGTGATGCTTTATTAGCAACCAAAATTCCCTTTATAGAGGTTCATTTATCAAACGTCCACGCACGCGAACCTTTTAGAAAACACTCTTATTTCTCAGATATTGCTCAAGGCGTTATCTGTGGCTTAGGAGCAATAGCATATGAACTGGCCTTACAAGCCGCCGACCAGATATTAACCGAGAGATGATAAGCCATGGATATTAGAAAAATAAAAAAACTCATCGAAATTATCGAAGAATCCGACATTGCCGAACTAGAAATCAAAGAAGGCGAAGAGTCGATACGCATTAGTCGCTATTCTGCGGCACCGGCTCAGGTCACTTATGCGCCTGCACCTATTAATACAGCAACTGCTCTAACAGGCGCTACTTCAGCACCCATAGCAGCAGAAGAAAAGATTACCGGGCATGTGGTCAAGTCTCCTATGGTAGGTACTTTTTATCGATCAGCTTCACCTGGCAGCAAAGTGTTTGTCGAAGTCGGCCAATCGGTAATGTCGGGTGATACCTTATGTATTATTGAAGCCATGAAAATTCTTAATCAAATTGAAGCAGATAAATCTGGCGTTATTACTAAAATATTGGTTGATAACGCGGAGCCGGTCGAATACGGCCAACCCTTATTCATCATTGAATAATCTGCGGGGATCTTATGTTCAATAAAATTGTTATTGCCAATCGCGGCGAAATTGCCTTGCGTATCCTTCGCGCCTGCAGAGAATTAGGCATTAAAGTCGTTGCCGTGCATTCAGAAGCCGATCGCGATCTTAAGCATGTACGCTTAGCTGATGAATCGGTGTGCATAGGCCCTGCGGCTTCAGCAGATAGCTATCTGAATATTCCAGCCATTATCAGCGCCGCTGAAGTGACTGATGCAGAAGCCATCCATCCTGGTTATGGTTTCTTATCCGAAAATGCTGATTTTTCTGAAAAAGTAAAGCAAAGTGGCTTTGTCTTTATTGGCCCGAATGCCGAGACTATCCGCATGATGGGTGACAAGATTTCTGCTAAAAAAGCCATGCAGGCCGCAGGTATACCTTGCGTCCCTGGCAATAATGATCCTTTGTCAGACGATGATCAAAAGAACTTACGTATGGCTCAAGAAATTGGCTATCCGGTCATTATTAAAGCGGCTGGCGGTGGCGGTGGTAGAGGTATGCGCACCGTGCATACTGAATCTGCGCTGATTAACTCCATAGCGATGACTAAAGCCGAAGCCGGCAGTGCCTTTGGTAATTCAACCGTGTATATGGAAAAGTTTTTAGAAGATCCAAGGCACATTGAGTTTCAAGTCATGGCTGATGCTCACGGTAACGCGATTCACTTAGGCGAACGTGATTGCTCTATGCAACGTCGCCATCAAAAAGTAGTGGAAGAAGCGCCAGCTCCGGGCATTACGCCTGAACAACGCAAACTCATCGGTGAACGTTGTGCTAAAGCCTGTATTGATATCGGTTACTTAGGCGCAGGTACCTTTGAATTTTTATATGAAAAAGGCGAGTTCTTTTTCATAGAAATGAATACGCGCGTACAAGTTGAACATCCAGTCACTGAAATGATTACGGGCTTTGATATTGTTAAAGAACAACTGCGTATTGCTGCAGGTGAACCACTTTCTATTACCCAAGATCAAGTTAAAATCACCGGCCATGCCATTGAATGCCGTTTGAATGCTGAAGACCCCAAGACCTTCATGCCTTGTCCTGGCACTATTGATCAATTCCATATGCCGGGTGGACCTGGTATCCGTTGTGAAACGCATATCTACAACGGCTATAAAGTACCGCCTTATTATGACTCTATGATAGGTAAATTGATTGCTCACGGCGAAGACCGAAAAAGCGCTATTGCCCGTATGAACACGGCTTTAAGTGAAATCATTATCGATGGCATTAAAACCAATATCCCGCTACAGCAAGATATTATGAATGACAGCGCTTTCGCACTAGGCCAGCAAAACATTCATTATTTGGAAAAGAAGTTAGGGATTTATTAGTTCTGTAGTTCTTTAGGGTGGATAAGCGACAGCGCATCCACCTATAACATTCTGGAGTAATTTATGACCTCTATTCTAGATATTGAGCAGGCTGTTCAACAATTATCTGCTCACGAATTGGCTGAATTTAGCCGATGGTTTACTCAGTTTAATGAAACTGTTTGGGATGCTCAGATTGAAGCTGATGCCGATGCGGGAAAATTAGATAAGCTGGCGACTGAAGCGCTAGCTGAATATAATAATGGCTCGGCGCGTGAGCTTTGAAGCACTTTACCTCTTCAAAGTTCTGGCAACATTTCGATGCGTTGCCTGCTAATATTCAACAACAAGCACGCAATAGCTATGAACTGCTCAAACAAAATTCGCAACATCCTTCGTTGCAATTTAAATCCATTAAAAATGGAGCATTTCGTAGCGTACGCGTGAGCTTAGGGTATCGCGCCCTTGGTGTTCCAGTTGATTTAGGTGTGCAATGGTTTTGGATTGGCAGTCATGCCGACTATGATAAATTGCTTGGTTAACGCCTCGACAGTACAGCGTTGTTCTACTTACATTTTAAAAACCGTAAGCTCTGCGACTTACTATCTCTAACCTCATCTACTATCCATCCTAAACCACATATCATCATGGCCTGGCATCAAATTTCCGTTATCACTCAAGAAAACATCGCTCCCCAATTAGCGGATTATTTCAGTAATCTAGGCGCCGTGTCTGTCACTTATATGGATGCCGAAGACGAGCCCGTCTACGAACCGGCTATCGGCGAAACCAAAATATGGAGTAACACTCAAGTTATCGCCCTCTATGAATTAGATGCTGATCCCGAGCTAATAAAAACTCAGGTTTATCAGCACTTTAATCATGAGGATTTGCATGATTGGGTGTATGAAGCCATTGCCGATCAGGAATGGGAACGTGCTTGGATGGAATATTATAAGCCGATGAAATTTGCAGATAGACTTTGGGTATGCCCAACCGATCAAGAGCAACATGAGTCGGGTACGGTTTGCCTGACCCTAGATCCAGGGCTTGCCTTTGGCACTGGCACACATCCAACCACGGCCTTATGTTTAGAATGGTTAGCTAGTCATGAGTTAAGCGCTAAAACTGTCATCGATTACGGCTGTGGCTCCGGCATACTAGCGGTTGCCGCAGTATTGCTAGGTGCTAAAGTCGCTCATGCCGTGGATATAGATCCGCAAGCAATTACGGCTACGATAAGTAATGCCTTAAAAAATAAGGTGGTAGATAAAATTAAAACCTATCTGCCTGAACAGTTCACGCCTTTTCAGGCCGATATCGTCTTAGCCAATATCTTAGCTAAACCTTTAATTGATATGGCTGAGCAGATTTGTGCCTTAGTGGTTTCGGGCGGTCAACTCGTATTATCAGGTATCCTACATGAACAAGCTGAATCTGTTATCAATGCCTACCAGCACGAAATTATTTTTAACCCTTTGGTACAACAAGAAGATTGGATCAGGCTTGAAGGCATCAAGCGCTAGCCATACACATCGGCCTTTTTGCCTTTAGCCCTTAACCTTTAGCCCCACTGAAACATCCATGTCACTACCTGAAATCTATTTAAAAAAGAACGAAGACAAACGCTTACGCAAAGGACATCTCTGGGTATTTAGCAATGAAGTAGATACCCAGCGCTCACCGCTGGAACAATTTGCAGCGGGCGACCTCGCGCAGCTTAAAAGTGATGATGGCAAAATCTTGGGCACGGTATATGTCAATCCGCAAGCACTGATATGTGCGCGCTTGCTATCAAGAAAACCCAATCTAAAATGCGGCAGTAATTTTTTCAAAGAGCGCTTAACGACTGCGCTGATTTTGCGTGAAAAGCTTTTTACTCAACCCTATTATCGTTTAGTTTTTGGTGAAAGCGACGGTTTGCCTGGTTTGGTTATTGATCGCTTTGGCTCGGTTTTTTCGGTGCAGATCACTACGGCCGGCATAGAGCAACGTAAGGAATCCTTAATCGCTGCACTGGTAGAGTTGTTTGAGCCCACCGCGATCATACTCAAAAATGATAACAGCCAGAGACAGCTAGAAGGCTTAAGTTTGGAGTCTGAAGTCGCCTATGGTCATCTTCCTGATTCCGTTATTATCGAAGAAAATGCTGCGCAATTTAAGATCGATATATTGAATGGCCAAAAAACGGGCTGGTTTTACGATCACCGCAGCAGTCGGGCTATGGTCGCTAATATTGCCAAAGATCAACGAGTATTAGATTTGTTTTCTTATACCGGCGCTTGGGGCATACCCGCAGCGATGGCAGGAGCAACAGAAGTGACTTGTGTCGATGCCTCTGAAAGCGCGTTAACACTAGCTAAAGAAAATGCTACGCTTAATCAGGTTGACGGTAAAATGCATTTTGTGCGCAGTGATGTTTTCGAATTTTTAAAGCAAGCCCGCCTAGATAATCAGCTTTATGATATTATCATCCTTGATCCGCCGGCACTTGTTAAACGCAAAAAAGATTTTAAACAAGGTTATGAAGCTTATAGGCGTTTAAACCACTTAGCACTACAAGTTTTATCCAAAAACGGTATTCTAGTTTCGGCCTCTTGTTCTTATCACCTAAGTCGTGAAAATTTGCATGAAATTTTACGTTCTTCAGGGAAACATATAGATCGGCATTTAGTGTTTTTTGCTAGCGGTGGACAAGGACCTGATCACCCCATAGACCCTGCAGCGCCTGAAACAGAATACCTAAAAACGTTCTTTTGTTCGGTGTCTTCTAGCTTATAAAAGCTTTGAGCTATCAGCACGGCCATTATAAAATGGGGTTACCAACTTAAAGCGGGACAGCTTCAGCTTAGACGAAAGGCTCAGGGCGAAAGACTAAGCCTAGGAAGCTAGCAACTTAAGGCGTCACAGGTACTAGGCTTTGCCCTTTGCCCTTTGTCTGCGCTTAGAAGAACCCTGCCTAAAAGTGAACATTTAAGCTAGTGTCCCGTCTTAAATTGGTAGCCATATAAGACGATTAAAATCATAATAATAATTAACTTAAGTCAAGGATATATAAACCATGAAAGCATGTGACTCCTGTAACGGCAGAGCTGAAATTGGCAAAAATCATAGACAAGTCCCCGTTCTACAAAGAGCGATAGGGCTAGTTCTTGTTTATTTGCCGATATTCACCTTACCTTTTGTATTTCTTAGTGCCTATTTGACTTATTATCACTTGCGCATGATTGGTGGAACGAACATTAAAACTTTCTCTGATTTTCTACCGGAAAGAAGCAGTCATCGCTATAACTTGAAAAATCAAATTACCATGCACGGCTCCTTTAAAATGAGCCTGTCTCAATCAAAACTGTATTGGATATTAAACTGCACTTGGTATTGCCCAGTCAGTGTTGCCGTTTTTGAATGGCATGCTTATCTTGTTAAAATTGTTGAAAATTGGTGGTGCCCTTTCACCCATGAAAAGAAAGAAGGCTATAGCAACGCCAAAATTGACCAGTCGTTCTGGCATATCTATCCTGAAGACAGCGCTAAATTGCATGAAGAAGACAGAGACAATCCTATCTGGAATGAATCCGTAGATAAATAACATTTAGATAAAAGGCACAAGGCATAAGGTCATGCATTTTACGGTTAGCAACTTAGGTAACTCGCAAAAAATAAAATACCCTATAGGATGTGCTGAACAACTTGAAGCGCATCGCTTTATAGGCATGATGCGCTTCACTATCGTTCAGCACATCCTATGAAAATGGGGGTTTATTATTGCGTCTTACCTTAAGGCGGAGCAGATACTAGGCTTAACCATTCGCCGTTTGCCTTTTGTCTGCTCTTAAAAGAACCCTGTCTAAAAGTGAACGATTAAGCTAATGTCCCGTTTTAAATTGGTAGTCTATTTTACTTTTAGCTTAACGCCTGTGCTTAACTTATGAAAATTGGTCCTTATCAACTCGAAAATAATCTGATTTTAGCGCCTATGGCTGGGATTAGTGACCTGCCTTTTAGATCGTTATGCAAACAACAGGGCGCAGGTTTAGCAGTTTCCGAGATGGTTGCTTCAAATCCAGCCTTGCGAGAACATAAACGCACCTTATTAAAGGCTGATCACAAAGATGAAATCGGCCTGCGCTCGGTGCAAATACTAGGCATAAATCCAGAGCAAATGGCTGATGCCGCACGATATAATGCAGAACGTGGCGCACAAATTATTGATATCAATATGGGCTGCCCTGCTAAAAAGGTCTGTTCAGTTGCGGCAGGATCAGCCTTACTAAGAGATGAGGCACTGGTAAAGAAAATATTGGATGCTGTGGTCAATGCCGTAGATATTCCTGTTACTTTAAAAATCCGCACCGGTTGGGATAGTCATAACCGTAACGCGGTTGATATTGCCAAAATAGCCGAAAACTCAGGTATAGCTGCTCTCACTTTGCATGGACGTACAAGAGCGTGTAAATTTAACGGGCAAGCTGAATATGAAACTATTAAAGCGGTTAAGCTAGCGGTTAATATACCTATCATTGCCAACGGTGATATTGATTCAGCACAAAAAGCCAGTTATGTACTAGATACTACTGGCGCAGATGCCATCATGATCGGTCGTGCCGCACAAGGCAATCCTTGGATATTTAAGCAAATAGATCATTTTCTTAAAACAGGAAAAGACCTAGAAAAACCAACTGCAACTGACATACATAGCACCTTGCTAACTCACCTTGAGCAACTATATAGCTTCTATGGCAATCTTAGCGGTGTTAGAATAGCCCGAAAACATATAGGTTGGTATTTTAAACATTTTGATACTATCAGCATAGAAACTCGAAACCAACTGAATCAAGCTATCAGCCCAACAAAACAATTAGCGCTGATTAATTCGGCCTTTAATCACCTACACTAAGACCGCTAGCCCATGAATCCATTATCAAATAGTGCCGATACTATTAACAGTGACAGTAAAAAGGCTCTCCTTTTACCGCTGTCTCTATATGTCAAACAAACCATAGAGCTCTATCTTTCGCAACTGAGTGGTCATGATGCTGTCGGCTTACATGCTATGGTGATTAGCGAAGTTGAAAAACCTTTGTTAGAAACGGCTTTAGAACATTCGGGCTATAACCAAACTAAAGCGGCCAAAGCACTAGGCTTAAGTCGCAGTACCTTAAGAAAAAAATTAGAGCAATACGGCATCTCTTAAGCTCCACCACGATTTGATTTACTCACTATTACAACCCTCTATCCATATATAAAAGGTCTGCATGAACAAAATAATGACTCGCGCACTGATCAGCGTTTCTGATAAATCTGGTGTGGTCGATTTTTGCCGAGAATTACATCAACTAGGCATTGAGCTTTTGTCTACGGGTGGTACGGCTAAAACACTTGCGGAACATGATATACCCGTCACTGAAGTTTCAGATTACACTGGTTTTCCAGAAATGATGGATGGTCGAGTTAAAACCTTACATCCTAAAGTACATGGCGGCATTTTAGGTCGTAGAGGCATAGATGACACCGTAATGGCTGCGAATGCTATTAAGCCTATTGATATGGTCGTGGTCAATCTCTATCCCTTTGAGCAAACTATTGCTAACCCCCATTGTGATTTTGAAACCGCTATAGAAAATATCGATATCGGTGGCCCGACCATGATACGCGCCGCCGCTAAAAATCATGCCGATGTTGCTATCATTGTTAATCCTGATGATTACGCTAGTATTTTAGCTGAACTAAAACTCGCTGATAACAAGCTGTCTGCAAAGACCCGTTTTAATTTGGCTCTAAAAAGCTTTGAACACACTGCTCGCTATGACACTGCGATTGCTACTTATTTAGGCAAGTTAAATGATGTGGCGTTTCCTGAAACCTTAAATTTACAGTTTTATCATAATCAAGCACTGCGTTATGGCGAGAACCCCCATCAGAGTGCGGCTTTTTATAGAGAAAAAGTGCCTAGCGCTGGCACGATTGCCGCAGCCCATCAGCACCAAGGTAAAGAATTATCCTACAACAATATTGTTGATGCCGATGCCGCGCTGGAATGTGTAAAAACCTTTAAGGACAAAGCTACTTGCGTCATTGTTAAACATGCTAATCCCTGCGGCGTAGCTCAGGCTGATAGTCTTTTAGGTGCTTATGATAAAGCCTATGCGACAGATCCGACCTCAGCCTTTGGCGGCATTATCGCCTTTAATCAAGAGCTCGATGAACAAACTGCGGCAGAAATCATCAGCCGCCAATTTGTTGAAGTGATAATTGCACCTACCATAGCACCGGCAGCCTTAGCCGTATTAGCAACAAAACAAAATATTCGCGTATTAGCTTGTGGCTTATGGGAAAGTGTTAATACGCCTTCTTTTGATTTCAAGCGTGTTGCCGGTGGTCTTTTAGTTCAAGACAAAGATTTTGGTGAAATAACACTAGACGATCTTAAAGTTGTGAGTCAACGCACACCTACTGAACAAGAATTAGCAGATTTATTATTCGCTTGGAAAGTAGCCAAATTCGTTAAATCTAATGCCATTGTTTACTGCAAAGATGGCCAGACCATTGGTGTAGGCGCAGGACAAATGAGCCGTGTTTATTCTGCTAAAATTGCTGGCATAAAAGCTGCCGATGAAGGCTTAGTTGTACCCGGTTCAGCTTTAGCATCTGACGCGTTCTTTCCCTTTAGAGATGGCATAGATGCAGCCGCAGAAGCAGGCATTACCGCCATTATTCAACCGGGCGGCTCTATGCGTGATAACGAAGTGATAGCTGCGGCCAATGAACACAACATTGCTATGGTCTTCACCGGCATGCGCCATTTTCGACATTAATTTAAACACGGCGTAACACTTTTACGCCGTCTTGCAGAGACTCCCTTATGAAAATCCTCATCGTTGGTAGCGGTGGTCGTGAACACGCCCTCGCTTGGAAAGCTAAACAATCTCCTAAAGTTACCCAAGTCTTTGTAGCCCCAGGCAATCCAGGCACAGCTTTAGAAGCTGGCGTTGAAAACATCGCACTGGCTGTTGATGACATTTCTGGCTTACTGGCTTTTGCCCAACAAGAACACATCGATTTAACTATTATTGGCCCAGAAATTCCTTTGGTCTTAGGTATCGTTGATAGTTTTCAAGCCGCTGGCCTAAAATGTTTTGGCCCCAGCGCCCTCGCTGCACAACTTGAAGGCTCTAAGTCTTTTTGTAAAGATTTCATGATACGCCATCATATTCCCACAGCTGCTTATCAAAGCTTTACCGATACCGAGCTAGCTATTGCTTATATTAAACTACAAGGTGCGCCTATAGTTGTTAAAGCCGACGGCTTGGCTGCTGGTAAAGGTGTGATCGTTGCCCTAAACGAACAAGCCGCGATAGATGCGGTCATCGATATGCTCTCAGGCAATGTCTTTGGTAGTGCTGGCAATCGAGTGGTTATCGAAGAATTTTTAGTCGGCGAAGAAGCCAGCTTCATTGTTATTGCCGACGGCAAAAATGCACTGGCGATGGCCACTTCACAAGATCACAAAGCGCGTGATAATAATGATTTAGGACCCAACACTGGCGGCATGGGTGCTTATTCACCCGCTCCCGTGGTAACGCCAGAAATTCATGAGCGCGTCATGCGTGATGTCATCGCCCCTACCTTAAAAGGTATGGCTAACGATGGCCTACCTTACACTGGCTTTCTTTATGCGGGCTTAATGATTAGTCCAGATGGCACTATTAAAGTATTGGAATATAACTGCCGATTTGGCGATCCTGAAACACAGCCCATCATGATGCGGATGAAAAGTGACCTAGTCGAACTCTGTGAAGCTGCTTTGGCTGGTGAGTTAGATAAAGCCCACAGCGAATGGGATGAGCGAGCTGCTTTAGCCGTAGTCTTGGCCGCTGGCGGCTATCCAGACAGCTATCAACAAGGTGCGATTATTTCTGGCTTACCCGAACAAGAACAAACTGAGTGCAAAGTATTTCATGCAGGGACTAAAAAGGTCGGTGACAACATAGTGACTGCCGGAGGTCGTGTGTTATCGGCTTGCGCATTAGGATCAGATATTAAAACCGCACAAACCAATGCCTATAAACTGGCCAATAGCCTATATTGGGATGGCGTTTATTACCGTACTGACATTGGCTTTAAAGCGATTTAAATTTAAAAGCTAATTTTGTAGATTGATCGGGTGGCGATAACGGTGATGCCTGTTATCCCTCCTGCATCACCGAACGTATCCAGCCTTAGGAATGAAAGGCTTTCAGCGCTCCCCGCCGACACATCTTACCTTTGGATGCTCCAGTGCTCAGCTTGCTATTTGTGGCCTTGGCTTCGACCTGTATCCATCAGATGATTTCCAATCACCGCTAGTTAGGAAATCGCCGTAGTTGCCGTTCTTTTCTATTTCAAATGACCATTCGCTTCGCTTGACAGTCTTTTCGTTGTATCTCGATTCTTTCAGTCCTTTGCTCTGACAAGACATATTCGCTATTTCGGTTTCTGCTGATTTTTTTAAGTCTTTCACTTCGAAGATCTACCCAGATATAAAACATTGGCTGAAGTAAGTGCACAAAAATGGATTATGGGGTGTCAAATGACGTTAGGCGACAGCTTTGTCCTTTGCTAGATTTCATTGATGGATAATTGGTCACAATGAAATAACCTTCGAACTTTTGCGAATGTAGACATGTAATTCACTCTTGATTTACACCGGCTTAATAACTAAGCAGGATACATGGATTACCTAGTAATTTTCAATCAGCGCCAACAAATCAAAATGATATCGGAAGTTTTTGCATTGATAGAGGAAAAGGTCATGCTAAAACTCATTTACCGATTGCGAAAAACACTAAACCTCAAAACACCCTATGCGTTATTTATTGGCGATGACAAACGGCAGACTGCATAGTTATTAGAATTGCAATTCAGAATCGAATTCGCCTTCCATATAGATTATTAATCCTAAAAATAACATCTCCCTACATTTAAACAAGGCTTATTTTTGATTAGGCCAAAGTCCGCAACATATCAATTAACTATATGATAATAAATAGTATTTTTTTATATATAATTTTTAATTATTGTTTTATAGAAGCTGATTGATAAGTTTTTGTTAAAAAATAGGGTATTCGAATGAAATCTTCCTTGACTGGAAGCTGTTTGGAATTTATAGTGTTAAAAAAGTGGTAAAAAGTGGTGGTAAGTGGTTATTTTTAGAGAATTTTGGGGGTTTTTTGTTTCGAGGCATAAGTTCGATCAATTTAGATGATAAGGGTCGTCTTGCAATTCCAACACGTTACCGTGAAGAATTGCAAGATTGCTGTGATCGTCAAATGGTGGTAACTGTTGCAGTAAATGAACAGTGCGTTGGTGAGCATGGTTGTTTATGGCTGTATCCGCTTCCAGAATGGGAGAAATTAGAGCTAACGATAAGTAAATTGCCCACATTGAATAAAATGGCAGGGAAATTAAGGCGTTTTGTTATAGGTAACGCATCTGAGTGTGAGATGGATGGTCAAGGACGATTATTATTGCCAGAGAAGTTAAGAAAATTTTCTCAGATGGATAAAAAAATTGTTCTAGTTGGTCAGTTGAATAAATTTGAGATTTGGAATGACGATGCTTGGATAGCTAAAGAGCAGCAATGGTTAGATGGTGGTGATAATGACGGCTTGGAAGAGTTAGGGACATTGTCATTTTAATACGGGGGAATTGTTAGTGGAACATTTACCCGTTATGTATGCAGAAGCTTTGCAGCAATTAGCGATTAAGAGTGATGGTGTTTATCTCGACGGTACTTTCGGTCGAGGTGGTCATAGTCAGGGTATCTTAAATTTATTAGGTTCGAATGGTCAGTTGTTAGCATTTGACCGTGATGTTGATGCTATTAATGCAGATTGCGCGCAAGCCATGTGTTTAGATAAGCGATTTAAACTTAAACATAGTTGTTTTTCACAGTTAGAAAATATAGTCAATAGTGAAGGTTTAGCAGAAAAGATAGATGGTATTTTGTTGGATCTAGGCGTCTCCTCGCCTCAGCTTGATACACCAGAAAGAGGCTTTAGCTTCTTACGGGATGGTCCTTTGGATATGCGTATGGATAGCACTACCGGAGTATCTGCTGAACAATGGCTGTCTACTGTAGATGAAAAATATTTAGTTAAGGTTCTGTTTGAATATGGTGAAGAGAAGTTCGCAAGGCGTATAGCTCGAGCAATATTAGAGCAGCGAATGAAGTCTCCGATTACAACGACTAAACAATTAGCAGATTTAATTGAAGATGTAGTGCCACTAAGGGAAAAACATAAGCATCCTGCGACACGAACTTTTCAGGCGATACGCATAGAAATCAATAAAGAGCTGGATGAGTTGTCCACAGTGTTGGATCAGGCTATACGAGTTCTAGGTCCGGGAGGCAAATTAGTGGTGATTTCTTTCCATTCTCTGGAGGATCGAATTGTAAAGCGCTTTATTAGAAATGAATCCGGCGCAAAACATAATCCTGGGAAACTGCCTATTAAAGAAGTTGATATTCTTAAGGGTGTTTTAAAAAAGCCCTTACTTGGCTTTTTTAAAACACCCTTAAGAATATCAACTTCTTTAATAGGCAGTTGATATTCTTAAGGG